>NZ_JBKGUN010000040.1:0-9274 GCF_046462195.1 Paracoccus sp. (in: a-proteobacteria)
GGTATACTAGTCGTTCAGGATGGGGTTTATCAGGCCCTGAGGGTTGAGCGAAACCGTGATGCTGCGGAAGACGGCGAGCGCGACTGTGTCCTTGTCGCGCAGCAGCTTATCCGGCGTTGCTAGCCCAATCCCATGCTTGGCGGGAGATTGCTGCAGCTGTGAAACGATGGCGTCTTGTCCGCTCGTAACGGTTTAGGCAGCTTTCTGCGCGCCCGCCGCCGCGTCAAGGACAAGGGCAGCCGCGTGTGATGCCCGTGCCCATGTCAGTCTTGCAGTGGCGATCGCACACCGGCCAAGACCGCATCCATCTGCCGCGCCAGAAGCCAGCTATCCCCGGCGACAGCCACGAAGCTCACGCCGCGCGCAAAGTAGCCGCGCGCCAGATCCTCCCCAAATCCCAGGATACCGATCGGGATAGCCGCTGCCCGGGCCATCGCGCAGGCCTCGTCAATGAGGGACTGGACTTCTGGCGCGTTCGGCCCACCCGGATAACCCATCGCAGCCGACAGATCTGCCGGGCCAATGAAGATTGCATCGACGCCCTGCACCTGGGCAATCTCGGGGATGGCACGGACTGCCTGTGGAGTCTCGACCTGAACGATCAGGAACAGGTCTTGCGTGCAGCAGTCCAGGTAATCGGCCTGACGTCCATAGCCGTTGGCACGGGTGGTCAGCGACAGTCCGCGCATCCCCTGCGGTGGGTAGCGCGTGAAGCTGACGGCGCGGGCTGCATCCTCAGCATTTTCGATCATCGGAAACATCAGGCAGCGTGCGCCCATGTCCAGCAATCGCTTCACAACAACCGGTTCGGCCACCGGGACGCGCACGATGGGTTCGGCCAATGCGCCGCGGGTGGCGCGCAGGTGGTCGGGAATGCCCGAGAGCGCGGTGGGTGCATGCTCCATGTCGATCAAGACCCAATCGGCCCCACTGTCGGCGGCCATTTCAGTGACGGCCGGCGAATCCAGCGACAGCCACAGTCCGGCCATCCGCCTGCCTGCCATAAGCCCGGCCCGAAATCGGTTGCTGGTCACAGTACTACCCTCCCCTGTCCGTAACAACGGCGCGCTTCTTCTTAATACCGCCCGCGCACCGATACAAAGCCGCCGTGCAGACATCCGCCTTGGACAGCGTTCCAATCCCCATCTTCTGATCTGAAGGACGAATGATGAGCAACCACAATCTGACCGGCGATCCGCCGATCACGGCCCAGTCATGAGCGGCCGACCCGCTGTTCCCGCTTACGTCGGCCTGGTTGCCGACACCCACCTGCCGCGCGCGGCGCATCCCGTCGTCGTGCCGGCAGCAGGAAGCCATGGCGGCGCCACTGCCGAGGGTCAGCGCGCCCTGCTGGCCAAATTGGGCATCGCCGAGGACAGCATCGGCTGTCCCATCGAGAGCAGCATGGACTCGGTCGAAGTCGGGGTGCTGGACAACGGCAGGTCGGTCCAGGTCGACCGGCTGGCGGTATCGTCCTGTCAAACCGCATGATCCGGCAACGAACGCGGGCGATCAATGGTCTAAGAGGACTCATGGCAGAGTATGGCGAGGTGGTTCAGGTGAACTTTGCACTTTATGACGTTGAACGCCCCTAAGGGTCTGATAACGCTCTCCGACCGGCGGTTTCATAGCAGTTGTCACGCAGCTTGAGGCCCGCTGCAGCGGCCTCGTCGATCAGTATCGTACAATTACCATGCAACTGGAGCGCTGATGCCGGACAGGCTGGAGAGAGCGGCCCCTCGATTGTTCGAACAACTGCGTCGCGCTTGCCCTCCCCTGTGGCCAACATGAGGATTTCTCGCGCATTAAGGATGGTACCGATGCCCATGGTAATTGCCTGTCGCGGCACGAGATCCAGGGAGTCAAAATAACGGGAATTGTCGCTCACGGTCTGGCTTGCCAAAGTCGTGACCCGGGTCCGGGAGGTTGGTGACGAGGGGGGTTCATTGAACCCAATATGCCCGTTTACACCCAGCCCCAGCACCTGCAGGTCTATCCCGCCCGCGGCTGCGATAGCGGCCTCGTAGCGAGACGCTTCTGCTATGGGATCGGGAGCATGACCGTGAGGAAGATGGGCCTGCGCTGCTGGCAGTTGCACAGCATCGAACAGACGGGTCTTCATGTAATAAGCGTAGCTCTGCGGATGGGTAGGGGACAAACCGACATATTCATCAAGGTTGAAACTGGTGAACGTTGCAGGCCTGTGTACGAGACTTCTGCGCAGGTGCTCATAGACTGGCTCCATCGTGCCTCCGGTTGCCAAGCCCAGCACGATGAAGGGATTGGCCGTGATTTTCTCCACGATCCGGCGTGCCGTCTCAGCGCTTGCGGTCTCTGCGTCGGGAAATATGTAAACCTTCATGTTCATGCTCTTTTGTCGTCGCCACTGCCCCCCGTCCACGACAAGGTTGTCGGCGGTCGGACGGCGGCGGTGAGCTGCAGATATCGGTAATACTGAAGCGCGCGGTCTTGAAGGCGGAGCACAGAGACGCCCATGCCCTCGTCCCTTTGCGAGCGCCGATTTACCGTCACTGTGGAAGATGATGGCGCCCGATCGGCCTGAGAAGGTTGCCGGAAGCAAGTTTCCCGGCACAATCCTTTCAACCAGTCGGACAACCGCATCAAGGCCCGCTGAGGACTGTCTGCCTTCTGGATGGCGTCTTGCCTTTGCGCGTCCAAAGAGGAACCCGATGTGACATTACTCAAGGCACCAACCAATCCAGGTAGCTTTGCGTGCCGCCATTGCGGGCATTGGCCAAGGCCAGCCGCGTATCGATCTGGGCCGCACCCGCGCCGTCTTGCAAGACAGAGATCAGGAGGTCGCGAACCAGTTCTGCTTGACCGGGCATCAGATTGCAGGGGTCTAGCTGAAAATATCCCTTCTCGACTTCATGGCCACGCACGATCAGCGGGGGATCCTGCCGCCCACACAGTTCGGCAAACTGGGCCGCAGTGGCCCCAGCTCTACCAGGGTCGATCCAGACCTGCAGCCGTTCCAGCGGGTTGTTCGTGGGGTCGGGGATACGCATCGGCGTCACACCAGGCAATCCTTCCAGCGCGCCCTGCCACAGATCCAGAGCACGCGTTTCCTCCGCGCGAACCGCAACGTGATCCCGTTCCATCCACTGCTCCATGGCTGCAATGACCCCGGCGATGCTTTCCTTGCCGATCTTCATTCCCCGACCGATGCCGATGTTCTGAAGATAGCCGGCCCGCACAAGATCCCGTCTGCCAGCCACGATCCCCGAAGTCGGGCCACCCAGAAACTTGTGCCCTGAATAGATGACAAGATCCGCGCCTGCCGCCAGGAAGCCAGTCAGGTCGTATTCCGATGCGGCATCGACGATTACTGGTACGCCCCGCGAATGAGCAATCTGTACAAACGTCTCCAGCGGGATCATCCCGTAATCGACGACATGATGCGACACGACATAAAGAGCCGCAGCGCAGGTTTCATCCAATGCCGCTTCGAGCTGGTAGTCCTTGACCGAAGTCGACTGCCCCACGGTACGGGTCCTCCCGCCTGCCAGCGCGATCGCTTGTGAGACCGGAGCCCCATATTCGCAGAGATGACCCATTTGGACGGCCACGCCATTCTTGGGACCCGGGGCTTCTGGCAGCGCCTCGACGCGGGCGGGATCCATGCCTGTGATGCAGCCAGCGATCGCCAACGTCATGCCGGCGCTGGCCGAGGCGGTCACAAAACCCGCCTCTGCGCCGGTCAAACGGGCGATCACGTCAGACGCTCTTGCCTGCATCTCATGGATGCGTGCAAAGCGCGGCATCGCTTCTGCCGTGGCCTGCGCGACGCGCACCGATGCAATCGAGCCGCCAAGCGAGGTCATTGTCCCGGAGACGTTGATCATGCGGCCGAAGCCCTGCGCGTCGTGCCATGACCAGTCGATCGGGTGCTGAGTGTTCTTGATCATGTGCTGTGTTTTTCCTTGTTGCAGGTTATTCCATAGTTACGTAAGTGCCGGCCGAGCAATGGAAGATGCCATGACCGAAGATGCGAGCAGCCTGAGCCAGAATAGTGACAGCGACACGGTCGTCCGGCCGCGCAGCCGCACGAGCGGCATTGACCGGTCACTGCAGATCCTCGACATCCTGACCGAGCGGCATCAGCCGATGACGGCTTACGATCTGGCCAAGGTGACAGGCGCCCCGCCTTCCACAGTCTACAAGCTGATCGATGAATTGACTGAGCGGAACATGCTGTCGCGCGGCGCCGATGGCCGGGCCTGGCTGGGACCGCGCCTGATGCGCTATGGCTTGGCCTACCGCGCTCGAATGAGCGCCTTCGGCGAGGCGGAGCGGGCGATGTTTGCCCTGAACGAACGCGTGGGCGAGATGGTGCAGATCTGCACCCGGGACGAGGGCATGATGCAGGTGGTGGCCATGGCCGAGAGCACGGGTCCCTTTCGCGTCACCTCTGATGTCGGCACGCGGGTGCCGCTGAACTGGACCGCCTCGGGGCGGCTGCTGATCGGGCATTTGCCCGACGACGCGCGGATCGCTGTTTTCCGGGCTCATGCCCGCCCGTCGAATACCGGGCTGGCCGAGACGGACCCTCAGGTTCTGGCCGAGTTGTCGCGCCGGGACTTTCTGGAGGGGCTGTCGGTGCAGATTGACACGTCCGAGGATCAGGTGGCTTGTATTGCGGCCCCCGTACGGGGGCAGGATGGCACCTGTCAGTTGACCCTGTCCGTGGTCATGCCCAAGCACCGCGTGCGCGACAAGTTCGACCTTGTCGCGCATGAGGTACGGGAGGCCGCACGCTCGGTCGAGCGGGCCTTGGGCTTGCTTCACCGCTGATCTCCGCTTGGCGCAGCCTCGAAAATCGCTTCGATCTCAACACTGATCCGGTTGGGCAGCGAGCCCACTCCGAAGGCCGAGCGGGCGTGAATGCCCGCTTCGCCAAAGACCTCTGCCAGAAGGTCCGATGCGCCATCGATCACGTAAGGATGACGTTCGAAGTTCGGTCCGGCGTTGACCATGCCGAGCAGCTTGACCACGCCGCCCACCCGATCCAGTGAACCCAGGTGGTCACGCAACGCTGCCATGATGTTTATCGCCACCAGCCGGGCGTGATCTCGCGCCTCGTCGGGGGTGACGTCCTCGCCAACCTTGCCGCGGATCAGGGTGCCGTCGTCACGCACGGGCCCCTGCCCCGACACATAGATCATGTTGCCCGAGCACCGGACATTGCGGAATGACCCGATTGGGCTGGGGGCGGCACTGGGCAGGACGATGCCCAAGGTCGCCAAGCGCGTTTCAGGAGAGGGTGGCGACGCCGTGATATCCATGAAGTTCCTCGGTTCTCTTGCAATAGCTTTGGTGACTGCGATCGACTTGGTAGGGGGCGGGTCGACCATCTGCGCAGAACGGCGCCGCATGCGGGCATCGGGTGCGGAAGACGCAGCCCGAAGGTGGAGCCAGAGGGCTTGGAATGTCACCCTGCAGCAGGGTCCGGTTGCGCAGCGCGCGCGGGTCTGGCTGCGGAATGGCGGAATTAAGTGCTTGCGTGTAGGGGTGGGCTGGGGCACGACCGATGGTTGCGGCCGGGCCGACCTCCATCAGGCGGCCCAGATACAGAACCGCCACCTGATCGCAGAGATAGTTCACGACCGAGAGATCATGGGCGATGAACAGCATGGTGAGGTTCCGCCGCGCCTGCAGGTCAAGCAGCAGGTTCAGCACCTGCGCCTGAATGGACACATCGAGCGCCGAAACGCTTTCGTCAGCGACGATGAAGTCCGGCTCGACTGCCAAGGCCCGCGCGATCCCGATGCGCTGGCGCTGCCCACCCGAGAAGGCATGCGGATATCTTCCCATGTGATCGGGGCTCAGGCCCACTTCTTCCAGCAATGCAGCGACGCGGTCTCGACGCTCGGCACGGGTGCCGATCCCGAAGGCGCGCAGCCCCTCCGCGATGAGGTCGCCGACCTTCAAGCGCGGGTTCAGCGAGGACATCGGGTCTTGGAAGATGATCTGCATCCGCCGACGCATGTCGCGCATCTTGGCAGCTGGCAGGGTCGCGATATCGATGCCGTCGAAGACGATCTGGCCACTGCTCGGCTCGATCAGGCGCAACAGGCTGCGGCCCAAGGTCGTCTTGCCCGACCCGCTTTCGCCCACCAGCCCGGTGATCGACCCTCGCGGAATGTCGAAGCTGACATCCTCCAGCGCATGGACCACGCCTGCACCCGTGTCGAAGCGCTTGGTCAGGTTGCGGATCTGCAGCAACGGACTGCTCATGCCGCCCCCGCCACGTCAAAAATGCAGGCCGACAAGTGACCCGGCGCCTTTTCGTCCAAGACAACTGGTTGCTGGCAGGCCGGCCGCGCATGGGGACAGCGTGGCGCAAAGGCGCATCCGGGCGGCAAGCGAGTCAAGGGCGGCGCAGTCCCCGCGATTGGCACCAATCGATTTTCGGGGCCCAAGCCTGCCCGCGGGATCGATGACAACAACCCTTGGGTATAAGGATGGCGGGTCTCGTCGAACAAGTCTGTGACGCTTGCCTGCTCCACCACGGCCCCTGAATACATGACGGCAACGTCATCGGCCATTTCAGCCACAACGCCCATGTCATGGGTGATGAACAGGATAGACATGCCCAGGTCCTTCTGCAGGCGTCGCATCAGGTCCAGGATCTGGGCCTGGATGGTGACGTCCAGCGCGGTTGTTGGCTCGTCGGCGATCAGCAATGCAGGGTGACAGATCAGCCCCATCGCAATCATCACCCGCTGCCGCATGCCGCCCGACAGCTGGTGCGGATAGGTATCGACGCGGGCGGCGGCGCCTGGGATTTCGACCAGCTCCAGCATCTCGATGACGCGTTTGCGGCGCGCCTCGAAGGTCAGCGTTTCGTGCAGCAACAGCATCTCTCCGATCTGGTCACCGATGGTGAACAGCGGGTTCAGAGACGACATCGGCTCCTGGAAGATCATCGAGATGCCGGGGCCGCGCAGTTTGCGAAACCCGGAAGCGTTCAGCGTTGCCAGGTCGGTCACCTGCCCCGACCGCCCGGTGAATAGCAGCTGCCCCGACAGGATGCGGCCCGATGGCGGCAACAGCCCCATCAGTGCCAGCGACGTCACTGATTTGCCCGACCCGCTTTCGCCCACCAGTGCCAGCGTCCGCCCGCGAGCCAAGGAAAAGCTGACATCGCGCAGCGCCGTCACCGCTGAAGGGCCCCGGCCAAAGGCGACGCTGAGCCCTTTGACCGAAAGGATCGTTTCCGCGGACCTGGACATCGCGCTCATCCTCAGCTTCCTGGCGGCAGCCGCCGCGCAGCCGGCTGCACGTCACAGCCGAGGACCGTCAAACGGGGTTCGAACATGCGGTCCAACACCATGTGGTTGCCCTGACTGTCCTCGACGTCGATCTGCGCGTTGTTCAAGTCAAAAGCTGTGAAATCGGCCCGCATTCCAGGCGTCGCCCCGTCACGGCCTGATAGACCTAGAACGGATCGGGGCGCATGGGTTACCGCGTGAATGCAGTCGTCGAAGGGCAAGCCCACGGCCAGGAGCTTGGCCAGCGTGGTTGACATGTCATAAACGGGTTTCGCCATCGAATGCTGGTGAAGATCAGTCGAGATCGAGAATGGCCGCAGCCCGTCTGAGATCGAATCCCGAGCAGTCTTGAAGTTGAACGAGGCACCGCCGTGCCCAATATCCATCAAGATCCCCCGTCCGGCCAGATCCGTCGCCTGCCGAAACAGCGCGGCAGTATCTCGGATCGAGCCTGCCGGCTTGCCGTTAAAGCAATGCGTGACGATGTCCCCTGGGGTCAGGATGTCGAAGACCTCGTCGATCAAGGGGGGTGGCTCGCCAACATGAACCATCAACGGCAGGTTGGTCATTTCGGCAACGCGTTTGGCGATCTTGGCGGGAGTGATGCCCCAACTGCCCACGATGACGCCCGAGGCTCGCACCTTGATGCCGCAGATCACGTCCCGGTTCGCCTCGATCACGGCCAGCGTCCGGTCGATGTCGATCGAACGCCAGTCTGCCAGTTCCGGCACCCGGTTACAGGCCACCAGCCCGATCGAGCCGATGTTCAGAAAGGCGCGGATTGTTTCCGATGCGGGATCGATCACGTATTCACGCAGTCCGTGAAAGCTGGCCTCGCCAGCCGATCCGGCATCGGCCATCGCGGTCACGCCGGTAGGTCGCCCAGCCTCGGACGCCCGGACTGAAATATCGGTTCCTCCAAACCAGACATGGACATGCAGGTCGCACCAGCCGGGCGACAAGTACGCTCCAGCCAGATCGACGACGCGGGCCCCTTCGACTGGCGCCGGGGCCACCCTTCCTTCATCGTCCACGAAGATGCGGGATGGGTTTGCGTCCAGGCCCGCAGGGGTGAAGTTTGTCAGCGTCAGGGCCATCTCAGCTCTCCTTAGCCAGTTTGGGATCAAGGGCGTCGCGCAGCCCGTCGCCAACGATCTGCAGCGACAAGACCGACAGGGCGATGGCGATGCCCGGAAACAGGATCATAAAGAAGGCGTTGTCGATGAACTGACGGCCTTCGTTCACCATGATGCCCCAAGTAGGCGTGCGCGGATCGACGCCTACGCCGAGGAAGGACAGTCCAGCTTCGGCCAGCATCGCATAGGCGAAGATGAACGTGGCCTGCACCAGGATCGGCGACATGATGTTGCGCAGCACATGCGTCACCATGATGGTTGGTGTAAGCGTGCCTAAGGCGCGTGCGGCCTCAACGTATGGCAGCTCGCGGATTACCAGGGTCGAGGCGCGGACGATCCGAGCAATGCGGGGCGCATAGACGACCGACAGCGCAAGGACAACATTGACCATCGTGCCGCCGAAGATTGCGACCAGCGACAGCGCCAGTAGAATATCGGGAAAGGCCATCATCGCGTCGATCAGCCGCGACAGCGGCGTGTCCAACCGCCGGAAGAAGCCAGCCAGCAGGCCAATGGTGATGCCGGCAATCGATGACAGCACCGCGACTCCCAGTCCGATCCCCAGAGAGGTCTGCCCCGCGACCAGCAATCGCCCCAGCAGATCACGGCCAAAAGCATCGGCACCCAGCAGGTACTCGGTCCCCGGCGGCGTCAACCGGTTGCGCACGGACATTCCGCCGATTTCAGTGATGCCCAGTAGGGGCAGCAAAAAACACGCGGCGACGATGCCGATGAAAACGACCAGTGCGACTACGGTCGAAGGCCGCTGGAACAAGATCTTGCGAAAACCGGGTTCTGTCAGTGTCGAGGCGGCGGCCATCAGTATTTCACCCTCTTGTCGAC
>NZ_JBKGUN010000041.1:0-35903 GCF_046462195.1 Paracoccus sp. (in: a-proteobacteria)
CGGTTCACGAAGATGCCGAAGATCCCGGCGACGAACAGGATCGCCCCCACGACAAGGTAATGTGTCAAACCGATCATCTTTTCAGTCCCTCCGGGTCTGTCACCCGTTGAAATTCCGTTGGGCGGTGGCGGGGTCTTAGAGCCCCTGCCCCGGCTTCACGTCGCGCAGTTGCATGGCCTTTGCCGGATCGCGGTGCATCTGTGCAATGACGTCCTGACGTTTGACATTCGTGCGGTGGCGCATGGTCAGCGTGATGGCCCCGATCATGGCGACCAAGAGGATCAGCCCCGAGATCTGGAATGGCAGCATGTAGCGGTCGTAAAGAACCGATCCGATGGCATTGGTGTTCTGGATCTCGGGTCCGACCGGAACGGCGCGCAGTGTCGCCGACTGATCCGCGCTTTCCCAAGCGCCGAAGGCGATGGCCAGTTGTGCCAGCAGGATCACCGCGATCAGGCCCGCCAGCGGCAGATAGCTGGCCAGCTCGCCCTTCAACTGGTCGAATTCGACATCCAGCATCATCACCACAAAAAGGAACAGCACCGCCACGGCGCCCACATAGACGATGACCAGCAACATGGCCACGAATTCGGCGCCCAGCAGGACAAAGAGTCCGGCGGCGGACAAGAAGGACAGGATGAGCCACAGCACCGAATGAACCGGGTTGCGCGACAGGACCACCATGAAGCCCGCCACGCAGACCGTGACGGCGAACAGGTAAAAGGCAAAGGTCATCATGACTGGCTGCTCCCCTCGGATTCGGTAAAGACGCCTTGGGCGATCTCCAGCGCCTTCTGCATCGCCGGAAGGCCGCCGAACATCCCCATCTGATAGATGACCTCGGCAATTTCTCGCGGTGTTGCCCCGGCCTCGATGGCATGGCGGATCGTCAGGCGCAGCTGCGGCTCGGCCAAGGCGCCCTGCACGGTCATTGCGGCAATCGTCACCAGAAGCCGCGTCTTGGCGTCGAGGCCATCACGGTTGAAGGTCTTTCCAAACCACATTTCCAGCACGTCGGCCGGCATGGTCGGAAACATCTTCTCGAACGCCTTGACGTCGAAATGCTCCAGCGCGGGATTGAAGGCCCGGGCCATTTCCTGGCCCTGGGCCATCATCTGCTGGAACATCTTCTGGAACGCATCGGTCATCGGTAGGGTGCATCCATCGAAAGGTTGCGGGAAATCTCGGCCTCCCAGCGCGCGCCGTTGTCCAGCAGGCGCTGCTTGTCGTAGAACAGCTCTTCCCGTGTTTCGGTCGAGAACTCGAAGTTCGGTCCCTCGACGATGGCATCGACCGGGCACGCTTCCTGGCAGAACCCGCAATAGATGCATTTGGTCATGTCGATATCGTAACGCGTCGTGCGGCGCGAGCCGTCGTCCCGCGGTTCGGATTCGATGGTGATGGCCTGTGCAGGACAGATCGCTTCGCACAGCTTGCAGGCGATGCAGCGTTCTTCACCGTTGGGATAACGGCGCAACGCATGCTCACCGCGGAACCGCGGGCTCAGCGGACCTTTTTCATGTGGATAATTGAGGGTGGACTTGGGCGCGAAGAAGTAACGCAGCCCCAAGCCGAACCCCTTGATGAAGTCCACCATCAGAAAGTATTTGGTGGCACGGGCAATGTCGAAAGCCATCGGGACTATTCCCCTTGCTTGGACGCGACGAAGCGGTCGAAAGCCGCCACGTATTCGCGGACCCTGGCGTCATTATCCAGCTGTTCGGTGGTGTCGAAGCTGCTGGTCAGAAAGCGGGCAAGCTCGGCCTTCTCGGTTTCGGTTGCCCCATCCAGCGCTTCGGCGATCTTGTTTGCGTATGCCATCTTGATCACACTCCGGCCCAACGGGTCCAGAACCCGCCGAACACTTCAAATTTTGCAAGGAATGCCACGATGACCACCCAGCCAAGTGACAGCGGGAGGAAAACCTTCCAGCCCACGCGCATCAGTTGGTCATAGCGGTACCGCGGTACAATGGCCTTCACCATCGCAAACATGAAGAACCAGAAGACCATCTTGAGGAACATCCAGATCGCCCCGTCCGGCAGTCCCGGAATGGGCGACAGCCAGCCGCCGAAGAACAGCACGCTGATCAGCGCGCACATCAGCCACATGGCGATGTATTCGCCTGCCATGAACAGAAGATAGGGCGTGGAGGAATATTCGACCATGAAGCCCGCAACCAGTTCGGATTCGGCTTCCGGCAAGTCGAAGGGCGGACGGTTGGTTTCGGCCAGTGCCGAGACGAAGAACAGGACCACCATCGGCAGGTGCGGCAACCAGTACCAAGAGAGCAGGCCTGCGCCCCGCTGTGCCTCGACGATTGCTGTCAGGTTCATGGAGCCGGTCGAGATGATCACGCCGATGATGATCAGGCCCAGGCTGACCTCATAGCTGATCATCTGCGCGGCCGACCGCAGCGAGCCAAGGAACGGGAACTTGGAGTTCGACGCCCAGCCTCCCATGATCACGCCATACACTTCCAGCGACGACACCGCGAAAATGAACAGGATGCCCACGTTGATGTCCGCCATGACCCAGCCCGGCGCGAAGGGAATCGCGACAAAGGCCAGCAGTGCCAGCATCATCGACAGGAAAGGCGCCAGGAAGAACACGAAACGGTCTGCCCCGGCAGGCACCACGACCTCCTTGACGACGAACTTCAGCGCGTCGGCAAAGGTCTGAAGCACCCCCCAGGGGCCGACCACGTTCGGGCCGCGCCGCATCTGCACCGCTGCCCAGATCTTGCGGTCGCCATAGACCATGTAGACCAGCGACAGCATCACGAAGACGATCAGCGCCAAACCCTGCGCCAGCAGGATGACGGTGATTCCCCAGGAAGATGCCCAAAAATCAGCCATGATGCCTGTTCCTCTTCCTCAGGCCGCGGGAATGCCGCGGGCCCTGCATTCGCGCAGGGTGTCTTCCGTTTCCATGACCCGCAGGCCCATCGGCTTGGTTTCGGACAGGATAAAGGCCGAACCGATCAGCTGCTTGCCGTTGCGCTTGTCCTGCAGGGTACGGATGTGACGCCCGTAGGCGGCGCCATTCTCCTTGGCCCAACCGGCCAGTGCGCAGGTGGCATACGAAAACGCGATATCGGCGTCCACCCCTTCCCGAAGATTGGCCGTCACTTCCACCAGATCGGCCTTGCCGCCCCGACTCAGTGTCTGGACCTTGGTGGCGATGAATACCTCCGGGTCGATCTCGGTCCCTTCGCGCAGGGCCGGCAGTGCAGGCTGGGTGCGGGCCGCGAAGGCCTCCAGCGCCTTCTGCTGCGCCGTCTTTTCCCGGGGAAGGTTGCGGGCGACCACACCAGACAGGTTCAGGTCCAGATTCGCATTCAGCGCCGCCAGATCGGCTTCGCTGACGGCAAAGGCATCCCGCCCGCCCTCGCTGTCCAGATCCATCGTCGTGACGCTGCCATCGGCTTCCAGAATCAGGATCTCTCCGGACTTGGTCGAGATTCGCGCATGGTTCAGGCCCGTGCTGCTGTTCAGCGCGCGGGGTGCGGCCAGATTGGCGGTCCGCTCGGCACCGGGGCGGCCGTCTTCGGTTGCCGTTGTGCCGACGAAACAGCCGGACAACGAAAGAACGGCCCCCAGAAGGGCCGTGCTGGAAAGGCTTTTGTGTGACATCGACATCGATCCTACTCCGCTGCCAGGGCCGGCGCGTTGCGCGCCGCCGCCATGCGAGACAATTCGCCCATCAATGGAGAGGACCGCGCGATCGGGTTTGTCAAATAGAAGTCACGGACAGGGTTGACAAAATCGGCCCGTCCCATGTCACGGAACGGCAACGGCTGCCATTCGCTTTCGACCACCTGGTCGACCTGCGCCAGATGCGGCACCGCGGCAACCAGCCTGCGTCGCAGTTGCGCCAGGCTGTCCCAAGGCAGGGTTTGTCCCAGTTCGGCGGACAGGGCGCGCAGGATCGCCCAGTTCTCCTTGGCCTCTCCCGGTGCGAAATTGGCACGCATGGCCAGTTGCGGACGCCCTTCGGTGTTCACGAACAGGCCCATTTCCTCGGTATAGCAGGCGGCGGGCAGGATGATGTCCGCACGATGGGCACCCCGGTCCCCATGGCTGCCCTGATAGATCACAGTCGCACCCGGCGCGATCTCCACCTCGTCGGCGCCCAGGTTATAGATGACCTGCGCGCCGTCGATCGCGGCCGCCAGTCCACCCTGCGTCACGGCGCCCACATCCATCGCACCCACGCGGGACGCGGCGGTGTGAAGCACCAGGAGACGCGCGCCCGTCGCCTCGGCCAGGGCTTGGGCATGGGCCAGCACGGCCTCACCGTCGGCTTCGCGCAATGCACCCTGCCCCACGATCACGAACCCCGGTTCCTCGGCGGTCTTTGCGTTCTTCAGCAGCGTGGCCAGCGCAGCACGGTCCGTACCGGCATGATCGTAGTCATAGGTCAGATCGACCGCCTGTCCGACCAGCGTGATCTGCACGCCACGGGCCCAAGCCCTGCGGACGCGCGCGTTCAGAACAGGCGCCTCGTCGCGAAGATTGGTGCCGATCATGACAACCGAACCCGCCGCGTCGATGTCCCTGATCATCCCATTGCCGACATAGCCGGAACGGTTGGCTGCCGGCAGCTTGGCGCCATCGGTCCGGCACTCGACCGAACCGCCGAGCGCTTCGACCAGCAGCCTGAGACTGAAGGCAGATTCGACCGAGGCCAGATCACCGACCAGACCCGCAACCTTGCGACCCTGCATCGCACGGGCCGCGGCCGAAAGGGCTTCGGGCCAGGTCGCTGGACGCAGCTTGCCGTTTTCGCGGATATAAGGCTTGTCCAGGCGCTGCCGGCGCAGACCGTCCCAGACATAGCGCGTCTTGTCGCTGATCCACTCCTCGTTCACCTCGTCGTGGTTGCGCGGCAGAATGCGCATGACTTCACGTCCCCGCGTGTCGATGCGGATCGCGCTGCCGAGTGCATCCATGACGTCCACCGACTCGGTCTTGGACAGCTCCCATGGACGCGCGGTGAAGGCATAAGGCTTGCTGACCAGCGCGCCCACGGGGCACAGGTCGACAATATTGCCTTGGAGGTTCGAGGCCAGCGTCTCGTTCAGATAACTGGTGATCTCGCTGTCCTCGCCGCGGCCGGTTTGTCCCATCTGGCTGATGCCCGCAACTTCGCTGGTAAAGCGCACGCAGCGGGTGCAGCTGATGCAGCGGGTCATGTGCGTTTCGACCAAGGGACCCAGGTTCAGCTCCTCTGCGGCACGCTTGGGCTCGCGATAGCGGCTGAAATCGACGCCATAAGCCATTGCCTGGTCCTGCAGGTCGCATTCGCCACCCTGGTCGCAGATGGGGCAGTCTAGCGGATGGTTGATCAGCAGGAATTCCATCACGCCTTCGCGGGCCTTCTTGACCATCGGGCTGTTGGTCCGGATCTCGGAGGGCGCGCCTTCCGGTCCAGGACGCAGATCCTTGACCTGCATCGCGCACGAGGCCGAGGGCTTGGGTGGCCCACCCACGACTTCCACCAGGCACATGCGGCAGTTGCCTGCAATCGACAACCGCTCGTGATAGCAGAAGCGCGGGATCTCGATCCCGGCCTGCTCGCATGCCTGGATCAGGGTCAGGTTGGGATCCACCTGGATCTCGGTGCCGTCGATCTTGATTGTCCGCAAATCGGCCATGATTTCATCCTTACCTGGCACTCAGCAACGATCCTGCGACCGTCTGCCGTGCGATTTCGTCCCGCCCAAGGCGGCAAAATGTATCGGGCTGTCCGTTCACGACACCCTTTTCGACCATATAACGATCGGCCAGCGCATAGATGCGCTTGCGTTCCTCGCGGCTGTCGAGAAAGGCATCGATCTGGGCCTCGCTGTAGCCCTTGTCGCGCGCGTAACGCTTGAGCGCCCGCGCCTCGGAAAAGGCCTTGACCATCCGCGCGCTGATCGACGGGCACCCCCGGCGCAGCAGATCCGCGACACGCGCCTGGACCAGACGGTCGTTGATATAGGTTTCCTGCGCCAGCGGCTCCAGTGCAGCAGCGGGACCGGACAACAGAACAACAGTCAGAAAGGCGATCAAGGGACGTTTCACGGCAAATTCCTTCCGGTGATGATGTGGTTTCACATAATCACCGGTTGCAGTCTTTGCCCGACACGAGGGCGTGCGCACCCCGTGATCCTTATGATCGACCTGACAGATCATTCTGCCGCCAATGCGCCCATGCGCCCGGTGCGCTTGGCCTTGATCCGGTCTTCGATCTCGTCGCGGAAGTTGCGGATCAGGCCCTGGATCGGCCAGGCGGCGGCATCGCCCAACGCGCAGATCGTGTGGCCTTCGACCTGCTTCGTGACGTCCAGCAGCATGTCGATTTCCTCGACCTCGGCCTCGCCGGACACCAGCCGCTCCATCACGCGCATCATCCAGCCGGTGCCCTCGCGGCAGGGCGTGCACTGCCCGCAGCTTTCATGCTTGAAGAACTTGGACAACCGCCAGATCGCCTTGATGACGTCGGTGGACTGATCCATCACGATCATGCAGGCCGTTCCAAAGGACGAACGCAGTTCACGCATGCCGTCATAGTCCATGATGGCATTTTCGCATTGCTCCGCTGTCAGGACGGGACAGGACGCGCCGCCCGGGATCACCGCCTTGAGGTTCTTCCAACCGCCGCGCACGCCGCCGCCGTGCTTTTCGATCAACTCCTTCATGCTGATCGACATGGCCTCCTCGACCACGCAGGGGGCGTTCAGATGGCCGGTCAGGCCAAACAGCTTGACACCCGCATTGTTCGGGCGGCCAAATCCCGCAAACCATTCCGGCCCGCGGCGCAGGATCGTGGGGACAACGGCAATCGATTCGACGTTGTTCACCGTTGTCGGGCAACCATAAAGGCCTGCCCCTGCCGGAAAGGGCGGCTTCATCCGGGGCATGCCCTTCTTGCCTTCCAGGCTTTCCAGCAGCGCCGTTTCCTCGCCGCAGATATAGGCGCCACCGCCGTGGTGCAGGAAGATGTCGAAATCCCAGCCTGAACCGGCGGCGTTCCGGCCCAGGAGACCCGCGTCATAGCATTCGTCGATGGCCGCCTGCAGGGCCTCCTTCTCGCGGATATATTCGCCGCGAAGATAGATATAGCAGGTATGCGCGCTCATCGCGAAGCTGGCGATCAACGCACCTTCGATCAGGGTGTGCGGGTCGTGCCGCATGATCTCGCGGTCCTTGCAGGTCGCAGGCTCGGACTCGTCGGCATTGATCACCAGATAGCTGGGCCGCCCGTCCGATTCCTTGGGCATGAAGGACCATTTCAGGCCCGTCGGAAAGCCTGCGCCCCCGCGCCCGCGCAGACCCGAGGCCTTGACCTGCTCGATGATCTTGTCACGGCCGCGGCCCAGGATCTCGCCTGTGCCGTCCCAATGGCCACGCTTCTTCGCGCCCGCCAGGCTGCGGTCGCCCATCCCGTAGAGGTTGGTAAAAATGCGATCCTGATCTTTCAGCATCCGTAAGGTCCTCTCATCCGGGCGTCACGCATTCCTGCGCCGCCAGATACGCCAGGTCACGATCAGCGACCAGATAAAAGCGCCGATCGCGGCCAGATCGGCCAGATAAGCCCATCGTGCCGCCCAGCCATAATTTCCGCCGACCGCCTGAACGGCCAGCCACACCAGCATGGTCACGGCGATCACGATCGCCACCAGCCGCATCTGCTTCGCATCCTGCTGCGGATCAGCCATCAAGCGCCCGCCCGCCGTGCCGCGACAAGCGCCTTTGCCTGCCCCACCCAGTCATCGCCCCTGATCCGCGAACCCGCGCCCCCGATCCTGGCCGCCACCTCGTCGATCCAACCCTCGTTCCTTGCGACAATCTGCGTCAGGCGCGTCACGTTCACCAGCGCCGCTTCGACTTTTAGAAGGAACCCCTTGATCAGGCGCAGATCCTCCCGCTCGGGCGAGGTACTTGACGGTACGATATCTTCTGGACCGGATGCCGCGACCGGAGCCGCTTGGGACGTCTCAAGGTCCAAGCGCGATGTGTCCGTGGCAATGTTGCCCACCATGATCCAATTCACCAGTCTGCCCAAAAGGGAACCGGCAACCGTCGCCAGAACCAGCGCTGCAAGCCCGCCCATCGCCCCTGCCAGCCCAAGGGCGAGCAGGATCGGAACGGCCGTGACAAGGCCGGTCCTCATGCTGGCACTTTCCCTTGTGGCAGGCATCCCTTACTCCGTCCTTCGTTTACTTCGCCTTGCCGTCATCCGTTTCCTCGGCACGGATACCAGCAGGATTTCGTGCCGAAACGGGTCGTGCGGCCGAACTGGCATGCGCCTCCTGTTCGGTCACGCCGGTCTTGTCCACCGATGTTCCCTCGGACGGGCGCGGCTCGTTTTCAGGCGCGGTATCACGACCGCTCCGGTCATCTTCGGCCGCCTCGGGGCGGCGACGCCACTTGGTCAGGATCGGCGCTTCGGTCCCGTCGATGCGCTTCAACGTTTCACCCAGTTGAGTGGCGAGGGTCACGCTGGCGTTCATCGCGCTGCCACCCTGCGCCTCTGCGAGGCTGGTCAGACCCGTCGCCGGCTCGGAGGCAAAACGTCCGCTTTGCGATCCGGGCTGGGGCACCTCGCCCGCCGACATGCGGTCGATCAGCGCTTCAAGGTTTTCCGGCGTCAGATCCTCGTAATAATCCTTGCCGATCTGGGCCATCGGGGCATTCGCACAAGCGCCCAGACACTCCACCTCTTCCCAGCTGAATTTGCCGTCTGCGGACAACGTATGGGGTGTCGGTGCAATCTTGCGTCTGCAAACATCGATCAGCGCCTCGGCTCCGCAGATCATGCAGGTCGTGGTGCCGCAGATCTGGATGTTGGCCACGGTCCCGACCGGTTGCAGCTGGAACATGAAGTAGAATGTCGCCACTTCAAGCGCACGGATATACGCCATGCCCAGCATTTCGGCGCAATATTCGATTGCCGGCCGCGACAGCCAGCCTTCCTGCTCCTGCGCGCGCCACAGGATCGGGATGATCGCGGACTGTTGGCGCCCTTCGGGATACTTGGTGATCTGCGCCCGCGCCCATTCCAGGTTCGCGGGAGTGAATTCGAACATGTCCGGCTGGACGGGGTGCAGGCGGCGCAGCATCAGCGGTCAACCTCTCCGAAGACGATATCCTGGGTGGCAATAAGCGCCGGCACATCCGCCAGCAGATGACCCCTGGCCATCCAGTCCATGGCCTGCAGGTGCAGATAACCAGGTGCCCGGAGCTTGGCTCGGTAGGGCTTGTTGGTGCCGTCGCTGACCAGATAAACGCCGAATTCGCCCTTTGGCGCCTCCACGGCGGCATAGATCTCGCCTGCAGGCACGTGAAAGCCCTCGGTGTAGAGCTTGAAGTGGTGAATCAGGCTTTCCATGTTGCGCTTCATGTCGCCGCGCTTGGGCGGCGTGATCTTGCCCCGTGCCAGCACCTCGCCCGGTCCTTCGGCCCGCAGTTTCTGGACAGCCTGACGCATGATGGTTGTGGATTCGCGCATTTCCTGCATCCGGATCAGGAACCGGTCGTAACAGTCCCCGTTGGTGCCGACCGGAATTTTAAAGTCAAACTCGTCATAGCATTCGTAGGGCTGCGAGCGCCGCAGATCCCATGCCATCCCCGAGCCGCGCACCATGACGCCCGAAAACCCCCACTCCAAGGCCTGCTGCTCGGTGACGACGCCAATGCCGACCAGGCGCTGCTTGAAGATGCGGTTTTCGGTCAGCAGCGTGTCGAGGTCGTCCAGCACCTTGGGGAACCGGTCGCACCACGCTTCAATATCGTCCAGCAGGTCAGGCGGCAGATCCTGATGAACCCCACCCGGCCGGAAATACGCCGCGTGCAGGCGGGCCCCCGAAGCGCGTTCATAGAAGATCATCAGGTCTTCGCGTGCCTCGAACCCCCACAAGGGCGGCGTCAGGGCACCCACGTCCAAGGCACCAGTGGTCAGGCCCAGCAGGTGATTCAGGATGCGGCCGATTTCGCAATACAGCACCCGGATCAGGCTGGCGCGGCGCGGCACTGCCGTTCCGGTCAGACGCTCGATCGCCAGACACCAGGCATGTTCCTGGTTCATGGGCGAAACATAGTCGAGCCGGTCGAAATAGGGCAGGTTCTGCAGATAGGTCCGGCTTTCCATCAGCTTCTCGGTGCCGCGATGCAGCAGGCCGATATGCGGGTCCGCACGCTCCACGATCTCGCCGTCCAGTTCCAGCACCAAGCGCAGCACGCCGTGCGCAGCCGGATGCTGGGGACCGAAGTTGATGTTGAACTTGCGGATGCTTTGTTCTTTGGTTTCTACGTCCGGGCTGCCTTCGTCATAGGCATTGTTGCGGATGTCGCCGTCCATGGCCTTACCCCTTGGTCTTTTCGTCGCCTGGAAGGGCGTATTGCACCCCTTCCCAAGGCGAGAGGAAATCGAACTGGCGGTATTCCTGCACCAGCGATACGGGTTCGTAGATCACGCGCTTCTCGGCCTCGTCATAGCGCACCTCGACATAGCCGGTCGTCGGAAAGTCCTTGCGCAGCGGATGGCCCGAGAAGCCATAGTCGGTCAGCAGGCGCCGCATGTCAGGATGCCCTGTGAACAGGATGCCGAACATGTCGAAGATCTCGCGCTCGAACCAGTTCGCACAGGGATGGATACGCGTCAGGGTGGGCAGCATTTCATCCTCGCGGATGGCGACCTTCACGCGGATGCGGTGGTTCTGGTACATCGACAGGAAATGCCAGACGACATCGAAACGCTGCTGACGCGACGGATAATCGACCGCCGTGATGTCGACCAGGGTCGAGAACCGGCACGAGCTGTCGCTGCGCAGGAACTCGATCAGGTCCAGGATGCCGGCTGCGGTCGCGGTGACCGTCAGGTCGCCATTTTCGACCGCGGCATCGACCACCTCGTTCGGGCGGCGCAGCTTGATATGCTCGGCCAGCTGGTCCAGCGCCTCGAGATCGGGATAAAGCGCCATGGTCACCTCACCAGCGTGCCGGTGCGCCGGATCCGGCGCTGAAGTTGCAGGATGCCGTACAGCAGAGCCTCCGCCGTGGGCGGGCAGCCGGGCACATAGATGTCGACCGGCACGATCCGGTCAGCACCGCGCACCACGGAATAGCTGTAATGATAATAACCCCCGCCATTCGCGCAGCTGCCCATGCTGATGACATAGCGCGGCTCGGGCATCTGGTCGTAAACCTTGCGCAGTGCCGGAGCCATCTTGTTGGTCAGTGTCCCTGCGATGATCATCAGGTCCGACTGGCGCGGAGACGCGCGCGGCGCCGTCCCGAAACGCTCGAGGTCATAGCGCGGCATCGAGGTGTGCATCATCTCGACGGCGCAGCAGGCCAAGCCGAAGGTCATCCAGTGCAGCGAGCCGTTGCGCGCCCAGTTGATGATGTCTTCGGTGGTGGTCAGCAGGAAGCCCTTGTCCTGCAGTTCACGGTTCAACGCAGTCGTCGCGACCTCGCGGTCGGGACCGGCGGTATTCGCTCCGGTCATCACGCCCATTCCAGCGCCCCCTTCTTCCATTCATAGGCAAAGCCCACGGTCAGCACACCCAGGAACACCATCATCGACCAGAAGGCCACGTCACTGATCGAGGCAAAGCTGACCGCCCACGGAAACAGGAAGGCAACTTCCAGGTCGAAGATGATGAACAGGATGGAGACAAGATAAAACCGCACGTCGAACTTCATGCGCGCGTCGTCAAAGGCATTGAAGCCCGACTCGTAGGCGCTGACCTTTTCGGGGTCGGGATTGCGTACGGCAATGATGATGGCGGCAAGCAGCAAGATCAGTGCAAGCGCCGACGCCATCCCCAGAAAAACGAGGACGGGCAGATAATCCTGCAGAAGGTTTTCCACGGGCGTTGATCCCCTTGTCGGTCGCGGGGATCATGGCTCACCCCGCGACGGGTTGGCTGAGCGTGATGTAGACCTCGCAAGGGTCAGGGTCAACGGTTGGGGGCGGGCAATTACGCGGCAAATTGTTGCATTCATGCAGCATGGGGGCGGCCGATGCGCAACACCGGCCGCCTTCCGCGTTTCCTGGACCCTCAGGCAGCCGCCCGGACGGCGGGCGCCTGTAGGGTCAGGGCTTACTCGATCTCGACCAGCAGGTCCTTGGCATCGATCTGCTGCCCGGGCGAGACATGGAGCGCCTTGATGGTGCCGTCGCGGTCCGCATGCAGCCCCGTCTCCATCTTCATCGCCTCGATGGTCAGGATCAGGTCGCCCTGGCTGACCTTGGCCCCTGCCGCGATCCCGACCGAGGCCACAACGCCGGGCATCGGCGCGCCGACATGCCCCGGATTGGCGGGATCGGCCTTGGGCCGCGCCACCGAGGCCCCGGTTGCCTTGCGGTTTGGAACGCGCACCTGCCGCGGTTGGCCGTTCAGCTCGAAGAAGACCTTCATCTCGCCCTTCTCGTCGGTGTCGCCAAGGGTCAGCAGGCGGATCTCCAGCGTCTTGCCCGGGTCGATCTCGACGCTGATCTCCTGTCCCGGCTCCATGCCGTAGAAGAAGCTGCGCGTCGGAAGGGTCCGGACGGGACCATAGGATTCGTGACGGGCCATGTAGTCGGTGAAGACCTTGGGATACATCAGATAGCCGTTCAGATCCTCGTCGTCGATCTCGACGCCGCCCAGTTCCTCGGACAGCTTCGCGCGCACGGCCTCTAAGTCGACCGGCTCCAGATGCGCACCGGGACGATCAGTGATGGGCGCTTCCCCTTTCAGGACCTTGTTCTGGATCGCTTCGGGCCAGCCGCCCGGGGGCTGGCCCAGGTTGCCGCGCATCATGTCCACGACGCTGTCGGGGAAGGACATGTCGCGGGCAGGGTCCATCACATCGGCAGGCGTGAGGTTCTGCGACACCATCATCAGCGCCATGTCCCCCACGACCTTGGAGGAGGGCGTGACCTTGACGATGTCGCCGAACATCCGGTTCACGTCGGCATAGGCCTGGGCCACCTCGTGCCAGCGGTCCTCCAGTCCCATGGAGCGGGCCTGCGACTTGAGGTTGGTGAACTGCCCGCCCGGCATCTCGTGCAGATACACCTCGGAAGCCGGCGACTGCAGGCCCGATTCGAAGGCCGCATAGCTTTCACGCACGCGCTCCCAGTAGTTGCTGATCGCCCGCACCGCGCCGATGTCCAGCCCGGTGCTGCGATCGGTTTGGGCCAGGGCCTCGACGATGCTGCCCAAGGTCGGCTGGCTGGTGTTGCCCGACAGCGCGTCCATGGCGCAATCCACCGCATCCACGCCCGCCTCGGCCGCGGCCAGGATGGTGGCGCCGCCCATGCCGCTGGTGTCATGGGTGTGGAAGTGGATCGGCAGGCCCACCTCCTCCTTCAACGCCTTGATCAGGATGCGCGCGGCGGCGGGCTTCAGCAGTCCCGCCATGTCCTTCAGCCCCAGCACATGCGCGCCGGCAGCCTTTAGCTCCTGCGCCGTGTTGACGTAATACTGCAGGTCGTACTTCGACCGCTCGGGGTCCAGCATGTTGCCGGTATAGCAGACGGTGCCTTCGCAGATCTTGCCCGACGCGATCACCGCATCCATGGCGACGCGCATGTTCTCGACCCAGTTGAGGCTGTCAAAGACGCGGAATACATCCACGCCCGACTTTGCCGCCTGCGCGACAAAGGACCGCACCACGTTGTCGGGATAGTTGGTGTAGCCCACGCCGTTCGAGGCGCGCAGCAGCATCTGCGTCATCAGGTTCGGCATGGCCGCGCGGATGTCGCGCAGCCGCTGCCACGGGCATTCCTGAAGAAAGCGGTAGGCCACGTCGAAGGTCGCCCCGCCCCAGCATTCCACGCTGAACAGCTGCGGCAGGTTCGCGGCATAGGAGGGCGCCACGCGGATCATGTCGATCGAGCGCATGCGCGTGGCCAGCAGCGACTGGTGCCCGTCGCGCATGGTCGTGTCGGTGATCAGCAGCTGCTGTTGCGCCGCCATCCAGTCCGCCACGGCCTGCGCGCCTTGGGATTCCAGCAGCTGGCGCGTACCCGGTGCGGGTTCGGCCACCGGCGCGGGGGGCACGGGGGGCCGCGCCTGCGCGGGCGGCAGGGGTCGGCCGGCCGTTTCAGGGTGACCGTTCACGCTGATGTCGGCCAGATAGGTCAGGATGCGCGTCGCCCGGTCCTGCCGCTTGGCAAAGGTGAACAGGTCGTCGGTCGTGTCGATGAACTTGGTCGTGTAGGTGTCGTTCAGAAAGGTCGGGTGCTTCAGCAGGTTGATGACGAAGTCGATGTTCGTGCTGACGCCGCGCACGCGGAACTCGCGCAGGGCGCGGTCCATGCGCTTGATCGCCTGGTCGGGCGTCTGCGCCCAGGCTGTCACCTTGACCAGCAGCGAGTCGTAATACCGCGTGATCACCCCGCCCGAATAGGCGGTGCCGCCGTCCAGGCGGATGCCCATGCCGGTCGCGGAGCGATAGGCGGTGATGCGGCCATAGTCGGGGATGAAGTTGTTCTGCGGATCCTCGGTCGTCACGCGGCACTGCAGCGCATGGCCGGACAGGGTGATGTCCTCCTGCCGGGCATGGCCGGTGGCCTCGGCCAGAGTCGCGCCCTCGGCGATCTTGATCTGGGACTGGACGATGTCGATGCCGGTGACCTCCTCGGTCACGGTGTGCTCCACCTGGACACGCGGGTTCACCTCGATGAAGTAGAACTGCTGGCTGTCCATATCCATCAGGAACTCGACCGTGCCGGCGTTCTGGTAGCCGACCGCTTGGCCGATCTTCAGCGCCAGTGCGCAGACCTCGGCCCGCTGGTCTTCGGTCAGATAGGGCGCGGGCGCACGCTCGACGACCTTCTGGTTGCGGCGCTGGACGGTGCAGTCGCGTTCGTAGAGGTGATAAAGCCCACCATGAGTGTCGCCCAGAAGCTGCACCTCGACATGGCGGGCGCGCAGGATCATCTTTTCCAGATAGCCTTCGCCGTTGCCAAAGGCGGCCTCGGCCTCGCGCCGGCCTTCGCGGACCTTCTCGACCAGCTCCTCGGGGCCATTGATCGGGCGCATGCCGCGCCCGCCGCCGCCCCAGGAGGCCTTCAGCATCAGCGGATAGCCGACTTCGGCCGCCTCGCGTTTGATGGCGTCGAAATCCTCGCCCAGCACTTCGGTCGCGGGAATGACGGGCACCCCCGCCTCGATGGCCACGCGCCGGGCACTGGCCTTGTCGCCGAGCGCGCGCATCGTGTCGGCGCGGGGGCCGATGAAGGTGATGCCTGCAGCCGCGCAGGCGTCGACGAAATCAGGGTTCTCGGACAAGAGGCCATAGCCCGGATGGATCGCGTCCGCACCCGACAGTCTGGCCACACGAATGATTTCGGGGATCGACAGATAGGCCGCCACGGGTCCCAGACCCTCGCCGATCCGATAGGCTTCGTCAGCCTTGAAGCGGTGCAGGCCCAGTTTGTCTTCCTCGGCATAGACGGCCACCGTCTTCTTGCCCAGTTCGTTCGCAGCCCGCATGACCCGAATTGCGATCTCGCCCCGGTTGGCAACCAGAATTTTCTTGAACATGCCGTCCCCTTTGTCCTCGCCAGCCGCATCCTAGCGGTGCTGCGTTGCAGCGCAAGGAGTTGCGGTAATTGAAAGCCCTGCATGCACAAGAGCGACAAAAGACGGACAGGGCCGACATGTTCCCTATCCGTTCGCATTTGGAACTTGCTTTTCGTCCGCGCGTCCCTATCTCATGCGACTGGTCAGAGGGGCACGCCAATGGAACAGAAGTTCATCGAGGTGCGCGGCGCGCGCGAGCACAATCTGAAAGGCGTGGACATGGACATCCCGCGCGACCAGCTGGTGGTGATCACCGGCCTGTCGGGTTCGGGCAAGTCCTCGCTCGCCTTTGACACGATCTATGCTGAAGGTCAGCGACGTTATGTCGAAAGCCTGTCGGCCTATGCGCGCCAGTTCCTGGACATGATGGGCAAGCCCGACGTGGACCATATCTCGGGCCTGTCGCCTGCGATCAGCATCGAGCAGAAGACGACATCCAAGAACCCGCGATCCACGGTCGGCACCGTTACCGAGATCTATGACTACCTGCGCCTGCTGTTCGCGCGCGCTGGCACGCCCTATTCGCCGGCAACCGGCCTTCCGATCGAGGCGCAACAGGTTCAGGACATGGTGGACCGTGTCATGGCCCTGCCCGAAGGCACGCGCGCCTATCTGCTGGCCCCCATCGTGCGCGACCGCAAGGGCGAGTACAAGAAAGAGCTTCTGGAGCTGCGCCGTCAGGGCTTCCAGCGCGTCAAGATCAACGGCACCTTCCATGACCTGGAAGATGCCCCGACCCTGGACAAGAAGTTCCGCCACAACATCGACATCGTCGTGGACCGGATCGTCGTGCGCGAAGGGCTGGAAACGCGTCTGGCCGACTCGCTTCGCACCGCACTGGACCTGGCCGATGGCATTGCCCATCTGGAACTGGCGGCCGAGGGCGAGGCCGAGCCGGAACGCCTGACCTTCAGCGAAAAGTTCGCCTGCCCGGTCAGCGGTTTCACCATTCCGGAAATCGAGCCCCGCTTGTTTTCCTTCAACGCTCCTTTCGGCGCCTGCCCGGTCTGCGACGGTCTTGGGGTCGAGTTGTTCTTCGACGAACGGCTGATCGTTCCCGACGCGGCCCTGTCGGTCGACAAGGGGGCCATCGCCCCATGGGCCAAGTCGAAATCGGCCTACCTGACCCAGACTGTCAATGCGCTGGCCAAGCATTACGACTTTGACAAGAAAACGGCCTGGAAGGACCTGCCCGACAGCGTCCGTGGCATGTTCCTGCGCGGATCGGGCAAGGAGGAGGTCAAGTTCCGCTTTGACGACGCCGGACGCGTGTACGAGGTTTCTCGTGTCTTCGAGGGCGTGATCCCCAACATGGAGCGCCGGCTGCGCGAATCCGACAGCCAGTGGGTCCGCGAGGAATTCGAGCGTTACCAGAACAACCGGCCCTGCGGTGCCTGCCATGGCTACCGCCTCAAGCCCGAGGCCCTGGCCGTCAAGATTGCCGGCAACCATGTGGGACAGGTGGTGCAACTGTCGATCCGCGAGGCGCTGGCCTGGGTCGAGGATGCTCCGAACCATCTGTCCCGGCAAAAGACCGAGATCGCGGCTGCCATCCTGAAGGAAATCCGCGAGCGGCTCGGCTTTCTTGTGAATGTCGGCCTCGACTATCTGACCTTGTCCCGGGCGGCGGGCACCCTCTCGGGCGGCGAAAGCCAGCGCATCCGTTTGGCCAGCCAGATCGGCAGCGGCCTGACCGGGGTGCTGTACGTTCTGGACGAGCCATCGATCGGCCTGCACCAGCGCGACAACGACCGCCTGCTGACCACGCTGATGAACCTGCGCGACCAGGGAAATTCGGTTCTGGTCGTGGAGCATGACGAGGATGCGATTCGTCACGCCGATTATGTCTTTGACATGGGTCCGGGGGCAGGCGTCCATGGCGGGACCGTGGTCAGTCACGGCACGCCCGACCAGATCGCCGCCGATCCCAACAGCCTGACCGGGCGTTACCTTTCCGGCGTCCGGGCCATCGAGATCCCCGAGATCCGCCGCAAGGGCAACGGCAAGAAGATCACAGTCGTCAAGGCAACCGGCAACAACCTCAAAAACGTCACGGCCGATTTCCCTCTGGGCAAGTTCGTCTGCGTCACCGGCGTGTCGGGTGGCGGCAAGTCCACGCTGACGATCGAAACGCTGTTCAAGACCGCCTCGCTGCGCCTGAATGGCGCACGCCAGACCCCTGCCCCCTGTGAAACGATCAGGGGACTGGAGCATCTGGACAAGGTCATCGACATCGACCAGCGCCCCATCGGCCGAACGCCGCGCTCGAACCCGGCCACCTATACCGGGGCATTCACGCCGATCCGGGACTGGTTCGCGAACCTGCCGGAGTCCAAGGCGCGGGGCTACAAGCCCGGTCGCTTCTCCTTCAACGTCAAGGGCGGCCGCTGCGAAGCCTGCCAGGGCGACGGCGTCATCAAGATCGAGATGCATTTCCTGCCCGACGTTTATGTCGAATGCGAGACGTGCAAGGGCAAGCGCTACAACCGCGAAACGCTGGAAGTGCAGTTCAAGGGAAAATCCATCGCCGATGTCCTGGACATGACGGTCGAGGACGCGCAGACCTTCTTCGCGGCCGTGCCCTCCATCCGCGAAAAGATGGACGCCCTGATGCAGGTGGGCCTGGGCTATATCAAGGTGGGCCAGCAGGCCACGACGCTGTCGGGGGGCGAAGCACAGCGGGTGAAGCTGTCCAAGGAACTGTCGCGCCGTTCGACAGGCCGGACGCTGTACATCCTGGACGAACCCACGACCGGCCTGCATTTCGAGGATGTCCGCAAGTTGCTGGAGGTGCTGCATGAACTAGTCGAGCAAGGCAACACTGTCGTGGTCATCGAGCACAACCTGGACGTCATCAAGACCGCGGACTGGATCATCGATATCGGCCCCGAGGGCGGCGATGGCGGCGGGCGCGTGGTTGCCACCGGTACACCGGAAGATGTGGCACAGGTGGCAGCCAGCCATACCGGGCGTTATCTTGGGCCGATGCTGAACCCTGCCCGCAGCCGTGCAGCCGAATGACGGCGACGGGGCAGGAGGAAAATTTCTCCGACAGGTGATTTTTCCTCTTGCGCCGCTCAGCACAGTCTCATAAATCACCGCTCACCGAAGGCGAGACGATCACCGGAAACGGAACGGAACGCCGAAGGGACGGAGTGCGGGCGTAGCTCAGGGGTAGAGCATAACCTTGCCAAGGTTAGGGTCGTGAGTTCGAATCTCATCGCCCGCTCCAAAACAAAAAGGCCGAACCTTCGGGTTCGGCCTTTTTGTTTTGGAGTGCCTTTTGGTTCTTCTGCTCTATCGTGCTTCCGGGATTGTGGCAGCGCGCGCCTATGCCCTCTCGGCAGCTCCAATCGCCAGATGCAGCCCAGATCCGCCCGGCGGAGACAGCTTGACCGGCATGAAACAAGTTCGGACTTTAGGAAGCCTTCCATCTGCAACCACCGGCATTGCAATGCAGATGTCGTTAGGCTGGTTTAGATTTAGGTTTTTTCCCATAAGGATTCGCTAGTTTGGATAGTAAAAGAACGGCGTCATATAGGAAAAAGGCAAGAATGAAGCAGCAGCCATGGCTCTTTGAACGTGGCACGTGACCGAATGCTGCTCGAAGTAACTCCGGTTCCGCTTATTGCTCCGTGAACCTTCCTGCCGCCTTCCGAAAATCTCCTCAACCATCTTCTCCTGGACGTGGATGTCATGCTGCAACGCGGCACTTGCCGAACCTTGCCCCCGACGCTAGGTTGCCGTCCACGCCGTCAGGAGGGCCTTCATGCAGATCTGCCGCAGCACGCAGGACATGCGCGCTTGGCGCGATGGTGCGGCACGTGTCGCGCTGGTGCCCACCATGGGCGCACTGCACCAAGGGCACCTGACACTGGTGGCGCGGGCGCGGGAATGGCTGAACAGCCAGGGCGGCGGACATGTTGCCACCTCGATCTTTGTGAACCCGACGCAGTTCGGCCCCGGCGAGGACTTGGACAAATATCCTCGCGACGAGGCTGGCGATCTGGCGCTTCTGCAGCAAGCCGGCTGTGATGCCGTCTTCCTGCCGACGGTCACCGACATCTATCGCCCCGACGCCCAGACCCATGTCGAGGTGGCGGGCTTGGGCCGCATGCTGATGGGGCGGTTGCGGCCGGGGCATTTCCGGGGCGTGGCGACAGTCGTGACCAAACTGTTCAACATCATCCAACCTCAGGCCGCGGCCTTTGGCGAAAAGGACTATCAGCAACTGACGCTGATCCGCCGGATGGTGACGGACCTGGACATCCCCGTGCAGATCCTGCCCGTGCCCACGGTGCGCGAGGGCGACGGCCTTGCCATGTCGTCTCGCAACCAGCGCCTGACGGCTCAGGATCGCCTTGCCGCACCGGTCCTGAACCACGCGCTGGATCAGGCCCAGGTGATGGTGGCGCACGGGGCCGGCCCGGCCGCCATCCGTCGCCAGATCCTTGCAACATTGCGAACTGAACCCCGCGCCGAGATCCGCTCGATCGACATTCGCGATGCGGACGACCTGTCCCGTGTCCAGACCATCGAACGCCCCGTGGTGATCCTGCTGGCCGTCCGCTTCGGCGATGTGCTGCTGATCGACCAGCGTGTCGCCCACCCCTAGGAGCCTTCATGTCCGCCCAGGTCCCCGTCAAACGCATCACCGTTCCCCAGATCGCGTCCGCCAAGGGCGGCACGCCCATCGTGGCGCTGACGGCCTATACGGCGCCCATGGCCGCCCTGGTCGATCGGCATGCCGAGGTTATCCTCGTGGGCGACAGCCTGGGGATGGTGGTGCATGGTCTGCCTTCCACCGTCGGGGTGACGCTGGACATGATGATCCTGCACGGGCAGGCGGTCATGCGGGGTAGCCAGCGCTCGATGGTCGTCATCGACATGCCCTTTGGCAGCTACGAGGAGTCGCCCCAGCAGGCCTTCAGAAATGCTGCCCGTGTCATGGCCGAAACCGGTTGCGGCGCAGTCAAGCTGGAGGGCGGCACGCGCGTGGCTCCGACGATCCGCTTTCTGGTGGATCGGGGCATTCCCGTGATGGCCCATGTCGGCCTGACGCCCCAGGCCACCAATGTCATGGGTGGCTTCAAGACCCAAGGACGCGACGAGGCCAGTTGGCCTGCCCATGTCGCCGATGCACGGGCCGTGGCCGAGGCGGGTGCCTTTTCGGTCGTGATCGAGGGGGTCATGGAAGCCTTGGCCGACCGCATCACCAACAGCCTCACCGTTCCCACCATCGGCATCGGAGCCTCTGCCCGTTGCGATGGACAGATCCTGGTGCTGGACGACATGCTGGGCCTGTCAGGCCGCGTCCCCCGCTTTGTCAGGACGTTCGGAGATCTTGCCGCGCGCGCCGATCAGGCCGTTGCGGATTATGCGGCCGCCGTGCGCGACCGCAGCTTTCCCGGCGACGGGCAGGTCTATCGCTGAGGCAACCTCGGCCGCGAAAACCTAGGGGCCGTCAAAATCGGCGGTACGGGCCAGGTGTGACAAGGCCAGCGGGATCAGCAGCAGTGCCGCCAGAACGACATAGATGGTTCCAAGGCTGATCCGCTCCGCCAGCCAGCCGATGCTGCCGGGGGCCAGCAGCATGCCGGAATACCCCATGGTGGTCACGACCGAGAGACCCACGCCATTCGCCAGTCCCGGCACGTTCCCTGCTGCCGAAAAGGCGATCGGCACGATGTTCGCGATACCGATACCAGCCAAGGCAAAACCCGCAATGGCCGCACCCGGTGCCTGGGCCAGTCCCGCCGTCGCCAATCCCGCCATTGCCACGCCGATGCTGATGCGCAGTGTCAGCACCGCCCCCAGGCGCCGCCTCAGACCGTCTCCCAGGAAACGCATCACCGCCATCGTCCCAGCGCAGGCCGCAAAGCCCCAGCCCGCCAAGGACAGCGATGCGCCCATCTCGCGCTGAAGATAGACCGCCGCCCAGTCGAGGACAGCGCCTTCGGGAATCATCGCGGCCAGTGCCAAAAGGCCGATGAGATAAGGCAAGGGTGAGCTTGGCAGCCGCAGCGGAGGCTTGTCCTCCCCGGGCGCGGGCGCGTCGCGAACCGTACGCGGCAGCGCCCAGGCCAGCACGCCGGCAAAGACGAGGGCCACGGCAATACCCTGATAAAGCTCGCCCAGACGCTCGATCAGCAGGCCGCCCGTCCCGGCACCGGCAAAGGCGCCCAAACTCCAGAACCCGTGGCACGAGGACATGATCGCACGGCCACGCACCCGTTCAAGCGCGACCGCATTGGCATTCATTGCCACATCCATCCCGCCGATCAGGCCGCCGAACAGAAAGACCCCGGCGACGACCCAGCCAAAGCTGGGGGCCAGCGAGATCCAGATCAGCGCAGGCGCGACCGCACAGGCTGACAGGCTGACCGCCCGGGCCGATCCCGCCCGTGCCACCATGGCCCCGAACAACGGCATGACGCAGATCGAGCCTGCCCCCAAGGCCACGACCATCAGCCCGGCCAGAGCCTCGGAGATGCCCAGGCGTTCCATCAGGGCGGGCACCTTGGGCGCCCAGCTGCCCACCATCAGGCCGTTCACGAAGAACAGGGCGGACACCGCCCAGCGGGCCGAAGCTGCGGCTGTCATCAGAGCATCGAGGGCACGACCAGATCCGGCGGGCGGTGCCCGTCGGCAAAGGTCTTGATGTTGATGATGACCTTTTCCCCCATCTCGGCACGCCCCTCGACCGTGGCGCTGCCCATATGCGGCAACAGCACGACATTGGGCAGTTCGCGCAGGCGAGGGTTGATCTCATGTCCGTGCTCGAAGACATCAAGGCCCGCGCCGGCGATCTCTCCGGCCCGCAGCATCCGGGTCAGGGCATTTTCGTCGATGACCTCGCCACGCGAGGTGTTCACCACGACGGCCGTGGGCTTCAGCAACTTCAGCCGTCGTGCGTTCAGCAGGTGGAAGGTCGAGGGCGTATGCGGCGCATTCACGCTGACGATGTCCATGCGCGCCAGCATCTGGTCTAGGCTTTCCCACCAGGTGGCCTGCAGCTGATCCTCGATCTCGGGACGGAGGCGTCTGCGGTTGTGGTAATGCACCTGCATGCCGAAAACGGCTGCCCGGCGCGCCACGGCCTGCCCGATACGGCCCATGCCCAGAATGCCCAGCCGCCGACCACCGACCCGCCCGCCCAGATGGGCCGTGGGCGACCAGCCCTGCCAGCGTCCGGCCTGCATCTCGGCCAGTCCTTCGGGGATCTTGCGCGTCACCGCCAGGATCAGCGCCAGCGTCATGTCGGCGGTGTCCTCGGTCACGACGCCCGGCGTGTTCGACACCAAAACACCACGCTGGCGCGCGGACAGGACGTCGATGTGATCCACGCCCGCGCCGAAATTCGCGATCAGCTTCAGCCGCTCTCCCGCGCGGGCGAGCATGCCGGCGTTGATCTGGTCCGTCACCGTCGGCACCAGCACATCCGCATCCTGCATCAGCGACACCAGCTCGTCCTGCGTCAGCTTGCGGTCGTCATTGCGCAGGGCCACGTCGAACAGTTCCGACATGCGGGTCTCGACTGCCTCGGGCAGCCGGCGGGTCACCGCCACGCGCAACTTCTGGCGGATCGAGGAGGGGCTGGCGGACATGGTCACCTCATTTTCTCGAAGTCGTGTCGGGGCTGCACTTCCCATGGCGGGTGGCTTTTGGCAAACTGCCCGCGTTGAGGGGCATGCACAAGACCCCAGAAGGGCGCAGAAAGCCCCAGGACAGGAACGGACGGCAGATGACATCACGGGCATGCAGGATGGGCAGCATCGCGGGGGCCTTGGCACTGGCCATGCTGATCGGAGGGCATGTCCCGGCGGGCCATGCACAGACCCTGCCCCAGGACGCGGGGCAGCCGCTTGTTCTGGCCCAGGCCGCGGCCGACCAGCGCGGGCCGGTGACCAACCTGCCCCTGCCCCGCTATGTCAGCCTGAAGGGAAACGAGGGCAATGCCCGGCGTGGTCCCAGTCTGTCGCATCGGATCGACTGGGTCTTCCGGCATGCAGGCATGCCGCTGCGGGTGGTGGCCGAATTCGGTCACTGGCGGCGGGTGGAGGACAAGGACGGCGCCGGTGGCTGGGTTCATTATGCGCTGCTGTCAGGGGTCAGGACGGTGCTGGTGACCCAGGACATGCTGGAATTGCGCAGCCGGCCCAACGCCGAATCCGACGTGGTTGCCCGGGCCGAGATCGGCGCCATCCTGCGCCTGAACGAATGCGAGCCTGACTGGTGCCGCGTGGCGGGCGGGGGACAACGGGGCTGGGTCCCGAAGGCCTCGATCTGGGGTGTGGATCCTCAGGAAGTGCGCGACTGATCCTTATCCGCCTGTTCGGACAGTACCACGGTCCACAGGTTCCGAGGCCGCTGTGCCTGCGGACACGGCTTTGCGGATGCTGCCTCGGTGTTGGCATGCTTCAAACGGAACAATTCCCATCCAGGGCGGTTGACCCGGTCGGTAATGACTGGGAGCGCAAGATGGCAGATCACGAAGTTTCGGTCGGTGAAGGCACCCGGAATGCGGGAACACCGGCAGAGGAGGCTGTGAGAAACAGGGCCCCTTCCGAAACGCTGCTGAGGAGCCTGGCGGCCGAGCGGCTCGCCATCGAGGGCGTCTCGATCGAGATTGACGGCGGACGCTTTGCCTCCAAGGTGGTCGTGGGCCAGCCCACGACCGTGGAGGCCGACATCTTTTCCGATGGCCATGACAGCATCGCGGCGGTTCTGCTGCATCGTCGGGTCGGTACCGGAGCCTTTCACGAGGTGCCGATGGAGTTTGTCGAGAACGACCGCTGGTGTGCCGAACTGACGCTGTCTGAGCCAGGCGACCACGAGGTCAGCATTCTTGCCTGGCGCGACCTTTTCCTGACTTGGCGCAAGGAGGTGGTGAAAAAACACGCCGCTGGTCAGGCAATCGGGCTGGAACTGGAGGAAGGCCGGCGCCTGCTGGCGCGTGCGCTGGATGAAGACAGCCGTGCCGACGAGGTCGGACGGGGCGCCATCGCGGCCCTGTTGGAGGATGACAAGGCCGAGGGCGACGATCGCGACGGCTTGCGCTTTGCGCGTCTCGGGGCACCCGAAGTCGTGGATCTGATGCGCGCCATCGGGCCGCGCACCGATGCGACCCAGTACAAGGTCCTGCCTGTCTTTGCCGACCGCAAGGCTGCCGCCTTCAGTGCATGGTACGAGTTGATGCCCCGTTCCCAGTCGGGTGACGAACATCGTCACGGCACCTTTGACGACGTCATCGCCCGCCTGCCCTATGTGAAGAACCTAGGCTTCGATGTGCTTTATTTCCCGCCGATCCATCCGATCGGCCGCACCAACCGCAAGGGGCGCAACAATACCCTGACGCCGGGTCCCGACGATCCGGGCAGCCCTTATGCCATCGGCTCCGAGGAAGGCGGGCATGACGCCCTGCATCCCGAACTGGGGTCGTTCGACGATTTTCGCAGGCTGATCGACGCCGCGCGGGATCACGGTCTGGAAATCGCGCTGGACTTTGCCATCCAATGCGCCCCCGATCATCCTTGGATCCGCGAGCATCCGGAATGGTTCGACTGGCGCCCCGACGGCACGATCAAGTTCGCTGAAAACCCGCCCAAGAAATACGAGGACATCGTCAACGTCCATTTTTATCGCGATGCGCTGCCGAACCTTTGGTACGCATTGCGTGACGTGGTGCTGTTCTGGGTGAACCATGGCGTCCGCATCTTTCGTGTGGACAATCCGCACACCAAACCCTTTCCCTTCTGGGAATGGATGATCGGCGAGGTCCGCGCCCAGCATCCCGATGTGATCTTCCTGGCCGAAGCCTTTACCCGGCCCAAGGTGATGAAGCGCTTGGCCAAGGTGGGCTTTTCGCAGTCTTATTCCTACTTCACCTGGCGCAACACCAAGGAAGAGCTGACCGACTATCTGGTGGAACTGACCCAGACCGACAGCCGCCACGTCATGCGGCCGAACTTCTTCGTCAATACGCCTGACATCAATCCGCGTTTCCTGCAGTCGAGCGGGCGCCCGGGCTTTCGGACGCGGCTGGTGCTGGCGGCGACCTTGGGCGGCAACTACGGCGTTTATAACGGCTTCGAAATCTGCGAGGCTGCCGCCGTGCCGGGCAAGGAGGAATATCTCGATTCCGAGAAGTACCAGTTGCGGACATGGGACATGGATCAGCCGGGCAACATCCAGGACGATATCCGCCTGATGAACCGCCTGCGCCAGCAGCACCCGGCCTTGCAGGACTTCACGAACCTTACCTTTTACTATGCCAGCAGCGATCAGGTGCTTGCCTATGGCAAGCAGGCAGGCGACGATTTCGTGCTGATCCATGTCAATCTGGATCCGCACAACGCGCATGAATTCCAGCTGGAAGTGCCGTTGTGGAAGTTCGATCTGCCCGACGATGCCTCGATCGAGGTCAAGGACCTCATCCACGGCAACAGCTTTACCTGGCACGGCAAGTACCAGTGGCTGCGTCTGGACCCTGAAACGCGACCCTACGCGGTCTGGCAGCTGTTTGCCCCGGGAGTGGCGCGCTGATGAATATTTCGATGAACAAAGACAGCAATGCCAGCTTTGCCGTGCGCGGGGGTGTCGACCGCGGCGTGCAGGACTGGTACAAGGACGCCGTCATCTATCAGCTGCACATCAAGGCGTTCCAGGATTCCAACGGCGATGGCATCGGCGACTTTGCCGGCCTGATGCAGCGCCTGGATTATGTGCAGGAACTGGGCGTCACGGCGATCTGGGTGTTGCCCTTCTATCCCTCGCCGCTGCGCGATGACGGTTATGACATCTCGGACTATCGGTCGATCAATCCGTCCTATGGCTCGATGAAGGACTTCAAGGCCTTCGTGACCGAGGCGCACCGTCGCGGCATCCGCGTCATCACCGAACTGGTCATCAACCACACCAGCGATCAGCACCCGTGGTTCCAGAAGGCGCGCCGTGCCAAGCCCGGCTCGGCCGCGCGGGACTGGTATGTCTGGTCGGACACGGATGAGAAGTGGCCGGAAACCCGGATCATCTTCCTGGACACCGAACGGTCCAACTGGACCTGGGATCCGGTGGCCGGCTCTTATTACTGGCACCGCTTTTATTCGCACCAGCCGGACCTGAATTTCGACAATCCCCGCGTGCTGCAGGAGGTGTTGAAGGTCATGCGCATGTGGCTGGACATGGGCGTCGACGGCCTGCGTCTGGACGCCATCCCTTATCTGGTCGAGCGTGACGGCACCAACAACGAGAACCTGCCTGAAACGCATGACGTGCTGAAGGCCATCCGTGCCGATCTGGACGCCCATTTTCCCGACCGCATGCTGTTGGCCGAGGCGAACCAATGGCCCGAGGACACACGACCCTATTTCGGCGATGGCGACGAATGCCACATGGGCTTCCACTTTCCGCTGATGCCGCGCATGTACATGGCGCTGGCGCAGGCGGACCGGCATCCGATCACCGACATCATCCGGCAAACGCCCGAGATCCCGGAAAATTGCCAGTGGGGCATCTTCCTGCGCAACCACGACGAACTGACGCTGGAAATGGTGACGTCCGAAGAGCGCGACTATCTGTGGCAAACCTATGCCGCCGACACACGGGCACGCATCAACCTCGGCATCCGCCGGCGACTGGCGCCGCTGATGCAGAACGATCGCCGCAAGATCGAGCTGATGAACTCGATGCTGTTGTCGATGCCCGGAACGCCGATCATCTATTATGGTGACGAGATCGGCATGGGGGACAACTATTACCTGGGCGACCGCGATGGCGTCCGCACGCCGATGCAATGGTCGGGCGACCGCAATGCAGGCTTTTCCACCGCTAAGCCCCAGCAGCTTTACCTGCCGGCGATCATCGATGCGGTTTACGGCCATCAGGTCATCAACGTCGAGGCGCAGGCGGACGACCCGTCATCGCTGTTGAACTGGATGCGACGGATGATCACCGTCCGCCGTCAGCACCCGGCCTTCGGTCGGGGCACGATGACACTGCTTTATCCGCGCAATCGCAAGGTCCTGTCCTATATCCGCGAACACGAGGGGCGCGCCTATCTGTGCGTGGCGAACCTGTCGGATGCGGCGCAGGCGGTCGAGCTGGATCTGTCGCGGCATCGCGACAAGGTACCCGTGGAACTGACCGGACGCTCGGCCTTTCCGCCGATCGGCGACCTGCCCTACATGCTGACGCTGCCGGCCTATGGCTTCTACTGGTTTGCGCTGGGTGACGAATCCGAGTCCCCTTCCTGGCACGAGCAATTGCCCGAAATCCTGCCCGAGTTCATGACCCTGACCACCCGCGACGGACGCGTGCAAACGGCGCTCAAGGGTCGCGAGGGGGCACAGTTCCAGAACGACGTGCTGCCGCAATGGCTGCCGTTGCAACGCTGGTTCGCGGCCAAGGACGATGCGATTTCGGCCGTGCACATGACGCCACTGGGCGAGCTGGAGGCGGACCATGCGCTTGTGTCCGTCGAGGTGACGCTGGAGGATGGGCAGCACAGCTATTTCCTGCCGCTGTCAGCCCGCTGGGGTGACGAGAACATGCGCCCCGGCGCACCCAAGCTGTCCTATACGCTTGCCAAGATCCGGCATACCGCCCGCGTGGGCGCCCTGGTCGATGGCGCTTATGATGAACGTCTGCCGGGCCTGTTCCTGCAGGCGATGAAGGACGACGTCACCCGTGGCGCCCTGCAGTTCCGCGGCAGCGAAGCCCTGCGCGAGATCACCGATCCCGGCGACCCGCGCCAGTTGGGGGTGGAACAATCCAACATCTCGATCGCCTTCAGTGACAAGATCATCCTCAAGCTGTACCGCCGCCTGCGCGGGGGCGAACAGCCGGATGTCGAGGTTGCGCGCTTCCTGACGGAAACTGCGGGTTATGCCCATACGCCCCGCTATCTGGGTCAGGCGGTCCATGCGGGGAACGAGCAGACGGTTCTGGCCGCGGCCTTTGCCTTTGTCGCCAACCGCGGCGATGCATGGACCGGCGTGATCGACGCCTTGATGCTGGAGTTCAACGAGCACGAAGCCTGGCCGTCCGAGCATGAACCCGAGATGGCCGCAACGGCCTTCGACTTCCCGCTCAGCATCGCGGCGCTGCTGGGGGAACGGACGGCGCAGTTGCACAAGGCCTTGGCGACACCGACGGACGACCCGGCCTTCGCAACCGAGGATCTGGATGCCGAGCAGCTGAAATCCTGGGTCGAAACGGCCGAGGAAGAGGCCGTTGCCATGCTGACGCGGCTGGAACAGGCCCGCGACCAGTTGGCCGAGGATGCCGCACCCTTGGCGCGCGAATTGCTGGAACGTCGCGACGACCTGATGACCCGCATCCGCGCGGCCGGACAGATCGCACCGTCGGGCCAATTGTCGCGCATCCACGGAGACTTTCACCTGGGCCAGGTGCTGCTGGCACAGAACGACGTGGCGATCATCGACTTCGAGGGCGAGCCTGCACGCACGCTGGCCGAGCGTCGCGCCAAGTCCTCGCCCCTGCGGGATGTGGCGGGCATGCTGCGGTCCTTCGACTATGCCGCATTGTCCGTGATCGCCCGTCACCGCCATGACCCGCCCGCGGGTGCGGAACGCGCCATCGCACGGATCGAGGCTTGGCGCCGTGCAGCGGTCAGCGACTTCCTGTCGGCCTATCGCACCCACGTCGAAGGTGCGCCCAACCTGCCGGAAGATCCCGACACGATGCAGGCAATGCTCGACCTCTTTCTGCTGCAGAAGGCGGTTTATGAAACCGGATACGAGCTGGGGAACCGCCCGACCTGGGTCGGCCTGCCCCTGCGCGGAATCCTCGATCTGCTGAACGAGGCCACATGACCGATAACGCGACTCTTCCCGAGACCCGTCCCGAAGATTTCAAGACTTCGGACATCGAAGCCATCCTGCGCGGCAATCATCATGACCCGTTCGCGGTGCTTGGTCCCCACGAGGGCAGACTGCGTGTCTTTGCCCCTCAGGCGGCTCAGGTCACCGCTGTTTCTCCGGCGGGCACGACGACGCTGGAGCGGGTGCACCCGGAAGGGTTCTTCTGCGGTCCCCTGCCCTCCCACGACTATCGCCTGCGGATGTCGGCGGGCAGCCACGAGTGGGAGGTGGACGATCCCTACCGCTTCGGGCCGGTCATGGGAGAGATGGACGAATATCTGATGGCCGAAGGCAGCCATCGGCGCCTTTACGACAAGCTGGGGGCCCATCCCGTGACGCATGAAGGCGTCGAGGGCACGACCTTCGCGGTCTGGGCCCCCAATGCCCGACGTGTCAGCGTGGTGGGCAACTTCAACGCCTGGGACGGTCGCCGCCATCCCATGCGCAAGCGCATCGGCCCCGGCGTCTGGGAATTGTTCATTCCCGGCATCGCGCCGGGTGAGATCTACAAGTACGAGATCGTCAGCGCCCATGGCGAGCGCATGCCCCTCAAGGCCGATCCGGTCGGTTTTGCCCATCAGCAGCCCCCCGAAACGGCCTCGATCGTCGAAGGCCTGACCAATCACGACTGGCATGACAGCGGATGGATGGCGGGCCGCGCGGCGCGGCAGGACCGAAAGGCGCCGATCTCGATCTATGAGGTTCATCTGGGGTCGTGGCGGCGCAGCGGTGAAGGCGACATCCTTGATTACGACGCCTTGGCCGACCTGCTGGTGCCTTATGTGGTCGAGATGGGCTTTACCCATGTCGAGTTCTTGCCCGTCAGCGAACATCCGTTCACGGGGTCATGGGGTTATCAGCCCATCGGCCTCTTTGCGCCCACCAGCCGCTTTGGCAGCCCCGAGGCCTTTGCGCGGCTGGTCGATCGGCTGCATGACGCCGGGATCGGCGTGATCCTCGACTGGGTGCCCGCGCATTTTCCCTCGGACGCGCATGGTTTGGCCCATTTCGACGGCACGGCCCTTTATGAGCATGCCGATCCGCGTCAGGGTTTCCATCAGGACTGGAACACGCTGATCTACAATTTCGGTCGGCGCGAAGTCTCGAATTTCCTGCAATCGTCAGCGCTTTATTGGCTGGACCGGTTCCATGTCGATGCCCTGCGCGTCGATGCGGTGGCCTCGATGCTGTACCTGGATTATTCGCGCAAGCATGGCGAATGGGTGCCGAACGAGTTCGGCGGAAACGAGAACCTCGAGGCCATTGCCTTCCTCCGTGACGTGAACGAACGCGTGCGCCAGGATTATCCGGGCGCGATCACGATCGCCGAGGAGTCGACGGCCTTTCCCAAGGTCAGCCGCCCGGTCGATGACGGCGGCCTGGGTTTCGGCTTCAAGTGGAACATGGGCTGGATGCATGACACGCTCGGTTATTTCCGGCGCGATCCGATCCACCGCCGCCACCATCAGAACGACCTGACCTTTGGCCTCGTCTACGCATTCTCGGAGGACTTCGTCCTGCCGCTGAGCCATGACGAGGTGGTTCATGGCAAGGGATCCCTGATCCGGCAGATGGCGGGCGACCGCTGGCAGAAGTTCGCGAACCTGCGCGCCTATTTCAGCTTCATGTGGACCCACCCCGGCAAGAAGCTGGTGTTCATGGGTGGCGAGTTTGCGCAGGATCGCGAATGGAACCACGACCAGTCGCTGGACTGGCACCTGCTGGAAGACCCGCTGCACAAGGGGATGCAGATGCTGATCGCGGACCTGAACCGCGTGTATCGGGACCAGCCTGCCCTGCATCGTCTGGACTGCGACCCGTTCGGCTTCGAATGGATCGACGCCAGCGACGTGGCAAACAGTGTGCTGGTCTATCTGCGCAAGTCCGATGACGACGCACCGCCCTGCCTGGTGATCTGCAACCTGACGCCGCAGCCGCATCACGATTACCGCGTGGGCGCCCCCCTTCCCGGCCTGTGGCGCGAGGTGCTGAACAGCGATGATGCCCGTTATGGCGGCTCGAATCTTGGCAACCATGGCTTGGTCCAGACGGAGGATGCGCCTTGGCACGGCCGCCCTCAGTCACTGAGCCTGACCCTGCCGCCCTTGGGGGTGATCGTGCTGACACCGGAAGCGGATGCTAAACCCGCAGCCATATGAGGAACGACCTGTGAGCGATCTTGAAGAGCGTGCCTTGCGTCATGGTATCCAGCCGGAATACGAGGGCATGGGCGGCACCACGCACAAGGCCCCCGAACGCACGCTGGAACAACTGCTGGAGGCGATGGGCACTCGGTCCGAAAAGGACCTGCCCAAGGCCGAGCATCGCCTCGAGGCGCATCCGGGAACCCGCTGTCACCTGCCCGAGGGCGACAGCCGGTCCTGGGGTGTCGCGCTGCAACTTTACCAGGTCAGGTCCGGGCGAAATTGGGGGATCGGCGATTTTGCCGACTTGGAGGTTCTGGCCGGACTGCTGGGCGAGGCCGGTGCGGATTTCATCGGCCTCAACCCGCTGCATGCGATGTTCCTGTCCAACCCGCAGCATTGCAGCCCGTTCTCGCCTTCGAACCGCCGTTTCCTGAACCCGCTGTATATCGCAGTGGATCGGGTTCCGGGCTATCAGGCCGACATGACGACGGTGGACCACATCGAGCGTTTGCAGCAGTCGTCCTTGGTGGATTACGAAGGCGTTGCAGCGATCAAGATCGATGTGTTGCGTCGCATCTGGCAGGAAACGGGCCAACCGGATGCTTCGGGCGACGTGATCGCCGAGGGCGGGACGGATCTGGATCGGCATGCCCTGTTCGAGGCCCTTTCGGCGGTCATGGTTGCCCAAGGACATGGCGCAGGCTGGACCGCCTGGCCGCAGGAATGGCAGGATGCCGAAGGCGAATTGGTCAGGCAGTTCGCCCGCGATCATCCGGCCGAACTGCGTTTCTATCGCTGGCTGCAGGATCTGGCCCAGCAGCAACTGGCCAGTGCCCGGGATGCCTGTGATCGCGCGGACATGTCGATTGGGCTGTATCTGGACTTTGCCGTGGGCGAGGCTGCGGATGGTTCGGGATCATGGGGAAATCCCATGGTGGTGCCCGGCATCCGCATCGGGGCCCCGCCCGATTACTTCAATGAAACCGGGCAGGATTGGGGATTGGCGCCGCTGTCGCCGGTGGCCATGGCGCAGCAAGGGGCGGCCCCCTTTGCCGAATTGATGGAACAGGCCACCCGGCAGGCGGGTGCCTTGCGGATCGATCATGCCATGGGCCTGTGGCAACTGTTCCTGATCCCCCAGGACGCCGGCCCGGCTGATGGAACCTATGCCCGCTATCCTCTGGCGGACATGCTGTCCGCGCTGGCACAGGCATCGCAGCAGAACGGCACGATCGTCATCGGGGAAGATCTGGGAAACGTCCCGCCGGGCTTTCGCGACGTCATGGAAGCGGTCGGCATCCTGTCCTATCGAATCCTTCTGTTCGAGCGGACCGAAGAGGGTTTCATTCCCCCCGAGGACTATCCCCGGAACGCCTTGGCCTGCCTGTCCACGCATGACCTTCCGACCTTTCAGGGCTGGTGGCGCGGCGACGACATCAGCCTTCGTCTGGATCATGGACTGATCAGCGAAACGGCGGCCAACGAACAGACCGAAGCCCGAAAGGTCGAGCGTCGGCAGTTGCTGGAGGATCTGGCTGCAAGCAACCTGTTTACCGGCCAGGCATCGCCATCGACCGGTGCGCCCGATCCGCTGGTGGCGGCTGTCCACCAATGGCTGGCCAGCGCGCCATCCCGGCTGTTCGCAGTGCGCCTCGAGGACATGGCGGGCGAGGTGCAGCCGGTCAACATTCCCAGCACGACGGACGAATATCCGAACTGGCGCAGAAAGCTCGGGGTGTCGCTGGAAAGTTTGTCCGAACTTACCCTGTTCAAGTCGATCGCCTCGGGACTCGGCCAGGAACGTCCGCGCGTGCCCTGAAATGCCGTGGACCTCAAGCTCCCGCCCCCCCTGCGCACCTGACCCTGCAGGACGGTAGTTTTTTTCCCGACGGGCAGATTTATCTGCCGATCCTGCACAGGGGGCATTTACACCGCCCCCTGCACGCATTCTGACTGGTCAGGGGCCAAACACCGATACGTCAGGACGGCTCGTTCTGGCGCATCGCGAACTTTGAGGAGGTGTGGACTATGGCAACAGCGCTTGTTCTGGAAAAGAAGGGACAGCTGTCGATCCGCGATATTGCGCTCGACGGCGAACTGGGGGCAACGGATGTCCGGATCGCGGTACGGACGGTCGGGGTTTGCGGATCGGATGTCCATTATTACACCCACGGCAAGATCGGGCCTTTCGTGGTGAACGAACCGATGGTGCTGGGCCATGAAGCTTCGGGCATCGTGGTCGAGGTAGGCCAGCAGGTCGCCCACCTGAAGGTCGGCGATCGCGTCTGCATGGAACCGGGCATCCCCGACCCGAACTCGCGCGCCTCCAAGCTGGGCCTGTATAATGTCGATCCCGCCGTGCGCTTCTGGGCGACGCCCCCGATCCACGGCTGCCTCACGCCGCAGGTGGTGCACCCTGCCGCCTTCACCTATCGCCTGCCCGACAATGTGTCATTTGCCGAAGGCGCCATGGTCGAGCCCTTCGCCATCGGGATGCAGGCCGCCTTGCGCGCCCGGATCCAGCCAGGGGACATCGCCCTTGTGACAGGCGCAGGTCCCATCGGCATGATGACTGCCCTGGCGGCGCTCGCGGGCGGGTGTGCCAAGGTTTATGTGTCCGATCTGGCGCAGCCCAAGCTGGACATCATCGGCGCTTATCCGGGGATCGAGACGATCAACATCCGCAACACGCCAGCGGCCGAGGCGATCGCCCAGGCCACTGACGGATGGGGCGCGGACGTGGTTTTCGAATGCTCGGGTGCGGCTCCTGCCATCCTGGGCCTGCCGCAGCTGGCCCGGCCGGGGGGCACCATTGTGCTGGTCGGGATGCCTGTCGATCCGGTTCCCTTCGACATCGTCGGTCTCCAGGCCAAGGAATTGCGGGTCGAGACGGTTTTCCGTTATGCCAATGTTTACGACCGCGCCATTTCGCTGATCGCCTCGGGCAAGGTCGACCTGAAGCCGCTGATCTCGCTGACGATGCCCTTTGCCGACAGCATCGCAGCCTTTGACCGCGCCGTCGAGGGACGCGAAACCGACGTCAAGATCCAGATCGAGATGCCGGCCGAGTAACGGGCCGAACGACAGGCCGCCTGAAAGGAGCCCCCATGTATCTGGGACTTGATATCGGAACCTCGGGGGTCAAGGCGATCCTGCTGGACGACCGCTTTGAACAGGTCGGGGCCGCCCATGTCGCGCTGAGCGTGTCGCGTCCCGCGCCGGGCTGGTCGGAACAGGATCCCGACAGCTGGATCGCGGCCTGCGAAACGGTCATCGGCGAACTGGCCGCCACGCAGGGCGCTGCCATGGCTGCGCTGCGCGGGATCGGACTGTCGGGGCACATGCATGGCGCGACCCTTCTGGATGCAACCGACCACCCGCTGCGTCCTTGCATCCTGTGGAACGACGGTCGTTCCGCCGAACAATGTGCCGAACTGGAAGCACGGGCCGATTTCCGCGGCATTGGCGGCAACATCGTCATGGCGGGCTTTACCGCACCCAAGCTGCTGTGGGTGGCTCAGAACGAACCCTCGCTTTTTGAACGAACGGCCAAGGTCCTTCTGCCCAAGGACTATGTCCGGCTGTGGCTGACGGGGGACCATGTTTCGGACATGTCCGATGCGGCAGGAACGTTGTGGATGGACGTCCAGCGGCGAGACTGGTCCGATGACCTGCTGGCGGCAACCGGCCTGTCCCGCGCACAGATGCCCCGGCTGGTCGAGGGGACGGATGTATCCGGCACGCTGCGGGCCGACTTGGCACAGCGATGGGGCGTCCCGCAGGTCCCCGTGGCCGGAGGCGGCGGCGACAATGCCGCGACCGCCTGCGGAATGGGTATCGTTGCACCAGGAACAGGTTTTCTCTCGCTTGGCACCTCGGGTGTCCTGTTTGCTGCCACCGACCGCTTTGCGCCGAACACTGCGGATGCCGTGCATGCATTTTGCCATGCCGTACCACAGACTTGGCACCAGATGGGGGTTTTCCTGTCGGCCACCGACAGCCTGACCTGGCTGTCCGAAATCGCCGGCCGTCCCGTGGCCGAACTGGCAACGCTGCTGCCCCGGACAATCACGGCACCGGCGGCGGCAGGATTTCTGCCCTATCTGTCGGGCGAGCGCACCCCTCATAACGATCCCGCCGCGACTGGCGCCTTTTGGGGTCTTTCACGGGGGGCGGGCCTGCCGGATCTGGTCCAGTCGGTGATGGAGGGCGTGGCCATGGCTTTCGCTGATTGCGACAAGGCCATGCGGCGCGCAGGATCGGGCCTTGATGCCGTTTATGTCGTCGGCGGGGGTGCGCGTT
>NZ_JBKGUN010000042.1:0-10927 GCF_046462195.1 Paracoccus sp. (in: a-proteobacteria)
GACAGGATTCGAACCTGTGACCTCTGCCTTCGGAGGGCAGCGCTCTATCCAGCTGAGCTACGGGTGCCGCGTTGTCTGATTACCTTCCGGATCAGCGCGGTGCAATGGTGAAATTCGGAAACAAGCGTCAGGCAGCGTTCAGCGCCTTGATGATTGGCACGAAGTCCGCGGCTTTCAGGCTGGCGCCTCCGACCAAGGCGCCGTTCACATGGGGGATGGCGAAGATTTCGGCAGCATTGGAGGGTTTCACGCTGCCGCCGTAAAGCAGGGTAATGTCTGCTCCGTCGGCAAGGTGCTGGCAAAGCGAGTTGCGCAGCAACGCATGAACCTCTGCAATCTGTTCGGTGGTGGGGGTGCGTCCCGTGCCGATGGCCCAGACAGGCTCATAGGCAATGACCGTGTTGGCCGCATTGGCTCCTTCGGGCAGGGAACCAGACAACTGGGTGGAGATCAGTTGCAGCGTGTGCCCCGCATCGCGCTGTTCTTCGGTTTCGCCAAGGCAGATAACGGCCACAAGGCCGGCCGCATGGGCCGCGGCGGCTTTTTTCGCCACCTGCGCGTCCGTTTCGCCATGATCGGCGCGCCGCTCGGAATGACCAAGGATGACATGCGTGGCCCCCAGATCGGCAATCTGCATGGCCGAGATGTCACCCGTATGCGCCCCCGAAGCGGCGGCATGACAATCCTGCGCACCGACATGAACCCGCTTTTCTTCAAGTCGGGACAGCATCGGATGGATCAGGAGAGCCGGAGGGCAGAGCAGAACCTGACAATCCTCTGGACCCGCCTCGGCCGCGATCGCCTCGACCTCGGCCAGGGCGGCCAGATCGCCGTTCATCTTCCAGTTTCCAGCAGCAAGCTTGCGGGGTGCCATCTGTTCCTCCTTGTTTGACCAAGGGCTTAGACAGCGCAACAGGGGCGGGCAACACCGATAGCGTTAGCAGGCCGCTTATTCTTGTGCGCGGCTGCCCTCGAGCGGTTCGAAACGGACCGATTCGCCGCAGCCGCAGGCATCGGTTACGTTCGGGTTGCGGAAACGGAAGCCCGACTCGAGCAGGCCATTCTCGTAATCGATCTCGGTACCGAACAGGAACATCTGTGCCATGGGCGCGATGATGACGCGGGCGCCGTCCAGTTCGACCACCGCCTCGTTGGCCGAAGGCGTGTCTGCCAGTTCCATCGTGTACTCCATCCCCGCGCAGCCGCCCTTCTTCAGCCCGATCCGCAGGCCATAGGCGTTCTTCCCCGACATCAGGCGCGAAATCTGCGCCGCAGCGGCAGGAGTGATGGAGACGGGGGCTGTACCGGGCATGGCAAACATCGGGCGGTTCCTTTTGCGATCCTGTCAAGATAGTCACCGGCACCCCCCTGCTTCAAGGCAGGGGAGTCCCGGCATCTTACATGAAGCCCAGTTCCAGGCGCGCCTCGTCCGACATCATGTCCATCCCCCATTGCGGCTGGAACGTCATCTCGACATCGACCTGCTTGACCCCCGGCAGGGGCTCGACGGCATCGGCCACCCAGCCCGGCATCTCTCCGGCCACGGGGCAGCCGGGGGCGGTCAGGGTCATCACCACCCGAACCTCGTTCGCGTCGTTGATGTCGATCGTGTAGATCAGGCCCAGGTCATAGATGTTGACCGGGATCTCGGGGTCGTAAACCGTCTTGCACGCCTCGACGACCGCTTCGTAAAGCGGGTGGTCGGTGCTCGAGGGCGCGATCAGCGGAGCGCCTTCCATCAGGGGTTCGGTCATCGCATCATCCTTCAATTCCGACTGATTATATAGGAGAGCACAGGCCCCGGGTCCAGTGCCCTGCGCATTGCACCGGGCAGCGACTGCCGTTACAAGCATGCGTTTTCCAAGCGGCAGGCATGACACGATGACAGCCCAGTTCTCCTTCGCCCTCCAGGCAACCGATGGTGCGGCGCGCACCGGCGTCATCGATACGCCGCGCGGGTCCATCCGCACGCCCGCCTTCATGCCGGTCGGCACTGCCGCAACCGTCAAGGCGATGCTGCCCGAAAGCGTGCGCGCGACCGGTGCGGACATCCTGCTGGGCAACACCTATCACCTGATGCTGCGCCCCGGGGCCGAGCGGGTGGCGCGCCTGGGCGGATTGCACAAGTTCATGAACTGGGACCGCCCCATCCTGACGGATTCGGGCGGATTCCAGGTCATGAGCCTGGCAGGGCTGCGCAAGCTGACCGAGGAGGGCGTGACCTTTTCCAGCCATATCGATGGCTCGAAGCACCATCTGACCCCCGAATACAGCATGGAGATCCAGCGCCTTCTGGGCAGCGACATCGTCATGGCCTTCGACGAATGCCCGGCGCTGCCGGCCACTGACGAGGCCGTGGCCCAGTCGATGCGGCTGTCGATGCGATGGGCGCAGCGGTCGCGCGACGCCTTTGGCGACCGGCCGGGGCATGCGCTTTTCGGCATCATGCAGGGCGGTGTCACACGCGAATTGCGCGAAGAATCGGCCCAGGCGCTGAAGGCCATCGGCTTTGACGGCTATGCGGTGGGCGGTCTGGCGGTGGGCGAGGGGCAGGAGGCCATGTTCGGCGTTCTCGACTATGCCCCCGGCTTCCTGCCGGACGACAAGCCGCGTTACCTGATGGGGGTCGGCAAGCCCGACGACATCGTGGGCGCGGTGCAGCGCGGCATCGACATGATGGACTGCGTTCTGCCGTCGCGGTCGGGGCGGACGGGACAGGCCTGGACGCCGCGCGGTCAGGTCAACATCAAGAACGCGCGGCACCAGGACGACCCGCGGCCCTTGGACGAACACTGTTCCTGCCCGGCCTGTACCGGCTATTCCCGTGCCTATCTGCACCATGTCTTCCGTTCGGGCGAGATGATCTCGGGGATGCTGCTGACCTGGCACAACCTGCACTATTACCAGCAGTTGATGGCCGGGCTGCGTTCGGCGATCGCCGAACGGCGGCTGGAAGCCTTTGTGGCGGAGTTTCATGCCAAGCGTGCCGAAGGCGACATAGAGCCGATCTGACAGGTCGCATTTCACACGTATTTGGCCGCATCACGCTTGGCGTCGGCTGCGGCAGCGGCTAATCTGGGCATGTTCTCAGGGCGGGGCGCAATTCCCCACCGGCGGTGACAGCCCGCGAGCGCTCCTTTCCGAAGGGGGTCAGCAGATCCGGTGAAATTCCGGGGCCGACGGTATAGTCCGGATGAAAGAGAACCGTGTTCGGTCCCACCCAAGGGCCGGATGTGGTGCATGCCTTGGGACCTGACGCCACTTAACGGAAGGTTCCTGAAAGATGACCCAATCCCCCCGTATCGCCTTCATCAAGGCCCGCTGGCATTCCGACATCGTGGATCGCGCGCATGACGGTTTCCTGTCCGAGGCTGCCCGCCTGATGCCGGGCGTCCGCGTCGATGCGTTTGACGTTCCCGGCGCCTTCGAGATGCCGCTGCTGGCCAAGAAGCTGGCGCAGACCGGCAAATTCGACGCCGTCGTGGCGGCCGCGCTCGTGGTCGACGGCGGCATCTATCGCCACGACTTCGTTGCTCAGGCGGTTGTGTCCGGCCTGATGCAGGCGGGGCTGGAGACGGGCGTGCCCTGTTTCTCGGTGTCGCTAACGCCCCACAATTATCAGGAAACCGAACTGCTCACGGCCTTCTACCGCGAGCATTTCGTCAAGAAGGGCGCCGAGGCGGCCAATGCCGTCGCGCAGATGATGGCGGTCGAGGCGCAACTGGCCTCGCTGGATCAGGCAGAGGCCGCCTGAGGGTCTTGCGGAACCCATGACAAACAGCGGTCCGCTTTGAGGACGGGTCGGGCAATGCCCGGCCCGAACGCTGCCGCTTGACTTTGCCACGGGTTCTGAACGGTCCGCCATTGCTATGCGATGGCCACAGGATGGGCTGCGTTGCCCAGTTCACATAAAACAGTCACAAAGTCACAATATGGATGTTGCGGCTTCTGTTCCTTGTGTTACAAGCCACCCGCAGATTGACGGGGGTATCGGGTGAGGCGCGAGGAACGCAGGCAGGCGATCATGGACCTGCTGGTCGCGACGCGCGGCGTTGATCTGGATGATCTTGCGGCACGGTTCGACGTGTCAAAGATGACCATCCACCGCGACTTGGACGAACTGGAACAGGCAGGGCTGTTGCGCAAGGTGCGTGGCGGCGCGACGATCCAGGCCGACACGCAGTTCGAAAGCGATTTCCGCATCCGCGCCCTGCAGGACGGCGAGGCCAAGGCCCGCATGGCCCAGGCGGCGCTGACCCTGGTTCAGCCTGGCATGACGGTCATGGTCAATGACGGTTCCATGGCGGCGCTGCTGGGCGCGCGGCTGACGCAGCATGCGCCGCTGACGGTGATCACCAACAACGCAGCCGTGATCGACGCGCTGAAGGATGCGCCGCGCATGACGCTGATTGCCTTGGGCGGGATCTACAGCGCCAAGCTGAACGGCTTCTTTGGCATGGTCACCGAAAATGCCCTGACCCGGCTGCGCGCGGATCTGGCCTTCATCTCGGCGCCGGCGGTGTCTGGAACCCAGGCGTTTCACACCGACGACAATGCGGTGCGTGCCAAGCGCGCCATGATGCAGGCGGCGGAACGACGCGTACTGATGGTCAACCATCAGCGCTTTGGACAACTGGCCCTGCATGCCTTGGCGGATCTGGGCGATTTTGACGCCATCATCACCGACGCGGCCCCCGCCAGCGCGCATCGCGCGGCGCTGGACCGGGCCGGTATCGCACTGACAATAGCAGGGGACTGAATGCATGGATCGCATCACGGGGCCGCATCAGCCGCACGTATCCGTTCAGCGGATCCGCACGCAATGATGCTGCGGCTCCCAGGTGATGGCGCAGCCCGGGGCGCGCTTTTGACCGAGGTCCTGGAGGGTCCGGGCGTGCCTGGCATCGTGCATGCCATTGCCGAAGCACTGCCGCCCCTGGCGGCGCGACTGGCGGCCGGACGGCTGCATGGCGACCCCGAAGAGATCGTGGGCGTGAACGACAGCGGCGACAAGCAAAAGGCGCTGGATCTTGCGGCCCATGACCACATGATGGCCGTGCTGCAGCGCGCGGGCGTCCGTCAGGTTCTGTCCGAAGAGGCCGAGGCGGTGATCCTGCTGAACAAGGGCGGTGCCTTTGACGTGGCGATCGATCCGATCGACGGCTCGGGCAGCATCGGCATCGGGGCGCCTCTGGGCATGCTGTTCAGCATCCTTCCCGCGGGCGAGGGAGGCTTTCTGCGTTCGGGACGATCAATCGTCGCGGCTGGTTATGCATCCTTCGGTCACTCGGTCGATTTCGGCTGGTCCACGGGGCAGGGGGTGCATGTCGCCACCCATGACGCGGCGGCAGGCTTTCGCGTCGCCGCCCGGAACCTGCGACTGAAGTCCGCCGCCTCGACCATCGCCTATAACGCCTCGAACGAGCGGCACTGGGTCCCCGGCCTGCAGGACTGGGCGCGCGACCTGAGGGCTGGGCGCGACGGGCCGCGCGGGCGCGACTTCAACATGCGCTGGCTGGCCGCCGCCGTGGGGGAACTGCACCGCATCCTGCTGAAGGGCGGCGTTTTTCTTTATCCCGCGGATGCACGGCCCGGTTATGGCGAAGGCCGGTTGCGGCTGATCTATGAATGCGCCCCGATCGCCTTTCTGATGGAACAGGCGGGCGGACAGGCGACGGACGGACGGATGCCGATCCTGGATCGCGTCCCCACGGGGCTGCACCAGATGACGCCCCTGATTTTCGGCGCAACCGGCGAGGTTGAGGCCATCCATTTCTATCTTTCTGCCAATAAAGGATAATTTCATGGCGATGATCACCCTGCGTCAGCTGCTGGACCATGCTGCCGAAAATGGCTATGCGGTTCCGGCCTTCAACATCAACAACATGGAGCAGGGCCTGTCGGTCATGCAGGCCGCGCAGGCAACCCGTTCGCCGGTGATCCTGCAGGCCAGCCGCGGTGCGCGCAGCTATGCCAATGACCTGGTGCTGGCGGGGTTGATCTCGGGCCTGTCACGGGCCTTTCCCGATATCCCGCTGTGCATGCATCTGGACCACGGCAACGGGCTGGAAACCTGCGCCACCGCGATCCAGAACGGCTTTACCAGCGTCATGATGGACGGCAGCCTCAAGGCCGACGGCAAGACGCCGGCGGACTATGCCTATAACGCCGACATCACCCGCCGCGTGACCGAGATGGCGCATGCCTGCGGTGTGTCGGTCGAGGGTGAACTGGGCGTCCTGGGCAGCCTGGAAACCGGCATGGGCGACCAGGAGGACGGTCACGGTGCAACCGAAAAGCTGTCCGAGGAGCAGCTGCTGACCGATCCGGCCGAGGCCGAGCAATTCGTGCGTGACACCGGCGTAGACGCGCTGGCGATTGCGATGGGCACCAGCCACGGCGCCTACAAGTTCACCCGGAAGCCCGACGGCGCGATCCTGGCCATGCATGTGATCGAGGAAATCCACCGCCGCCTGCCCAACACGCATCTGGTCATGCACGGCTCCAGCTCGGTTCCCGAGGATCTGCAGCAGATCATCAACAACTATGGCGGCGACATCCGTCCCACCTGGGGTGTCCCGGTCGAGGAAATCCAGCGTGGCATCCGTTCGGGCGTGCGCAAGGTGAACATCGACACCGACAACCGCCTGGCCATGACCGGTGCGATCCGCAAGGCCTTTGCCGAAGACCCGGCTGAATTCGATCCGCGCAAGTACCTCAAGCCCGCGATGGCGGCGATGGCTGAGGTCTGCAAGGCTCGCTTCGAAGCCTTCGGCACCGCGGGACAGGCCGACAAGATCAAGCCGAAGACGCTGGCCGAGATGGCCCGGACCTACGCCTGAAGTCATGAAAAAGCCGCCGCAGCCCCAAGGCTGCGGCGGCGCCGTTTCGTCTGCCGGATCAGAGGATGCTGCGGTCGTCCACGATCAGCTGGATGATGCCGTCGCCACCGTCGTGGATGCCGATCACATCGTCGGTGCTGTGGTTCTCGGCCTCCAGCGCCTGCATCACGCGGTCATTCTGCGACAACTGTTCGCGCATCTGGGCCACCGTCTCGCCCCCGGCTTCCAGCGCCTGGTCCAAGCTTTCCCGTTGCGCACTGCCGGCGTCCTGCATCTCGCTCAGCAGCATGACCTCGATCCGGGTGTCCTCGCCAATGCCCGCAATCTGTTCCTGCATGGATGTGCCTGACTGCAGCCCCGAAATCACGCTGCCATAGTTCGCGGCCTGTCCTGAACCTGGGGTCGCACCCTGGCCCGTGCCTTGGCTGGCGTTGTTCTGGCCGGCATTGTTGTCGCCGTTGTTCAGGGCGCCGCCGCCTGCGACAGAACCGGCCGCGCCTGCGCTGCCGCCCACATCGGTGGTCGCATTTCCCGAAGCCTCGGTGCTGGCTGCAGCACCCGTGCCGCTCATGTCCGACGGGGCAGAGCCTGCGCCACCGGCGGTTCCCGTGGCCGAGGTGGTGCTTTCGCTGCCGGTGGCGGTATCGCTTTCGGAGCCGGTATTGGCATCGAGCGTGCTGCCCGAGGCTCCGCCGGCAGGGGGCGGCGTGATCGTTGTCGTGCTGTCCTGCGCCAGGGCGGGCAAGGCAAGACAGGCCGCCATCAGGGCCGCGCAGCTGGTTTGCATCAGGTGCTTCATGAAGCATCTCCTCCGGTGTTTCGGTGTCTTCCCAAGGGAAGGGCTCCTATCAACGGGGGGGCATGGTGAGATGTTCCAACACACCCTGACCCAAGGGATCGGCAAAGATCGGATCAAATGCGCGTTCTGCGGGTTGCTTCATGCAGAACAAGCGAAAAAGGACCGGGTGATGGGCTTTGAAGGGCGCGACAGCAAGGCCGCGATCGTGAACGGGATGGCCAACCGGTGCCCGCGCTGCGGAAAGGGGCGCGTCTTCATTGGCTATTTGGGAATTGTCCGGGAATGCAGCAAATGCGGCGAACCCTTGGGACAATATCCGGCCGCGGACGGGCCCGCTTTTTTCACCATCACGATCATCATGCTGCTGCTGATACCGATGATCGGCTTTGGCTGGACATGGTTCCGGTCCGACCCGCTGACCTTGTTGATCGTGCTGGGCATCCTGACGACCTTGCTGACGCTGGTCTTGCTGCGTTTCGTCAAAGGTGCTTTCATCGGTTATCTCTGGGCTCAGGGGGAACGCGATCGCGGCGCCTGAGAATTGCGCGCGGGACCTCGAGACACGCTCCTCCACGCGCCGCATGGAACGGTGGGACGGGTCCTGCGTTGAGTGTCGTCAAGAACGATAGGAGCGTTTCGATGGACCATTCCAACCATCCGCGACTGGACGACACTGAATACACCGAAGCCGTTCTGGACGGTGCCACGGTTTATGGCCCTGACAACCAGACGATCGGCACCGTGTCGCACACACACGGTTCCGGACTGAATGCCGAAGTCGTCATCGATGTGGGCGGCTTCCTTGGGATTGGCGCAAAGCCAGTCATGGTGCCGGCCCATCAGCTGGACTTCATGCGGGACGAGTCGGGCACCGTTCACGCCGTGACGACCTGGACCAAGGATGACCTGAAATCCATGCCCCGCCACGAGCACTGAGATTCACGCAGTCCGTTGACAAGCGCCCGCCCCGAAAAGGGCGGGCGCTTTGCGTTATTCGGCAGGTTCGGCCACCGTTTTCGCGGGGGTTTGGGGTGCCCGCCGCAGGCGTTCGACCAGAACATAGATCACAGGCGTCAGCAGCAGGGTCAGCACGAAGGCCAAGCTGAGCCCGCCCACGATGACTGCGCCGATTGCGCGGCGGCTTTCCGCCCCCGCACCACTGGCGCGAGCGAGAGGGACCGCGCCCAGCACGGTCGCGATGGTCGTCATCATCACGGGGCGCAGGCGCGTCACCGCCCCTTCGCGTGCGGCCGTCACCAGATCGCGTCCTTCTTCCCGAAGCTGATTGGCGAATTCGACGATCAGGATGCCGTTCTTGGCCATGATCCCGATCAGCAGGATCATCCCGACCTGGGAAAAGATGTTGACCGACGCACCGGTCAGCCACAGGGTTGCCACGGCACCGGCAAGGCCCAGTGGAACGGTCAGCATGATCGTCAAGGGCGTGCGGAAGCTTTCGAACTGGGCGGCGAGAACCAGGAACACGATCAGCAACGCCATCGCAAAGACTGTCGCGACGCCACCGGCACTGTCCTGGTAATCCGCGGCCTGCCCACGCCAGGCCAGCAGCGCTCCGGCGGGAAGTTCGGCGGCCGCAGCCTCGACCGCCGCCATGGCGGTGGCCAGATCGGTCCCCTCCAGCAGATCGGCCTCCATCTGGACCGAAACAAGGCGGTCATAGCGGTTGATCGAGGGCACCGTCGCGCCTGTCGTGATGGCGGCAAAGGCTGCAAGGGGGATCAGGTCGCCGCGCTGGTTGCGCAGCATGACCGACAGCATGTCCTGAACCGAGTCCCGGTCTTCGGGCGTGGCCTGCAGGATGACCGGATACTGTCGGCCATCGCTGCTGTATTCCCCAACGGTGCGCGACGCGAAAAGCACCTGCAGGGTCTGGGCGACGGTTTGGGAATCAAGCCCGAGGTCCTGCGCCCTTGCCCGGTCGATGCGGAGCGAGGCGCCCGGCTGGTTTGCGGCGTGATCGACATCGACTGTGCCCAGACCGGGCGTGCCTGACAAGGCAGTGGCCAGATCCTCGGCCCAGGCCGCGGCGCGGTCCAGGTCGGGGCCACCCAGCATCCAGTTAATGCTGCCGCTGTTGCCGCCGATGCCTAGGCCCCCTGACGGCCGGAGCGAGCCCTGAACCTCGGTAATGGCGGAAACCCTCGGCCGCAGTTCGGCCATCACCTCATCCACGCTGATGTCGCGCTGGTCCCAGGGGACCAGGTTCACCAGCAGCATGGCCCGTCGCTGCTGCCCCCACATGCCGACGATCGACGTGACATTCTCGACCAGCCCGTCGTCGCGCAGCGGCTGGATCAGCGCCTCGACCCGGCGTGCGGCCGCATCGGTATAGGCCAGGTTCGACCCTTGAGGGGCGGTCAGCATGATGCGGAACCCGCCCCGATCCTCGTCAGGCGTCAACTGCCGCGGCAGGGCCTGATACACCGAGACCGCCCCGGCCACCAGAAAGGCCGTTCCTGCCAGAATGGCCACCGGACGCGCGATCATGCGCGCCAGCAGCATGTCATAGCCCCGTTCCAGCCAGGAAATGACGCGGTTCACGCTGCGTGTCATCAGGTTCGGCCGATCCTCGCGCGGCAGGACGCGCGCAGCCAGAACAGGAGACAGGGTCAGCGCGACAAATCCCGACACCGCGACGGCAACGGCCATCACGATCCCGAATTCGGCGAACAGTTGACCCAGCTCGCCCTCCATGAAGCTGACGGGCAGGAACACGGCGACCAGAACCGCCGTCGTGGCGATCACGGCGAAACTGACTTGGCCCGCGCCGCGCCGCGCGGCCTCGGCGCGGCTGGCGCCCATGGCACGATGGCGCTGGATGTTCTCCAGCACCACGATGGCATCGTCCACCACGAGGCCGATGGCCAAAATCAGCGCAAACAGCGTCAGGATGTTGATCGAAAAGCCCAGCACCAGCATGACCAGTCCTGCGCCAAGGGCCGAGATCGGGATCGTCACGACCGGCACCAGCGACAGCCGGATCGAGCCCAGGAACAGGAAGATGACGGCCGTGACCAGTGCCACCGCTTCTAAGAAAACCTTGATGACCTGACTGATCGAGGACTGGATGAAAACGGCCTCGTCCGTCGTGATCCGCAGGACCATCCCGTCGGGCAGGGTGGGGCGGATGCGCTTGATCTCGTCCCGCACGGCGCGCGAGATGGCGACCGTGTTCGACTGCGCCTGCGGCTGGACGCCCAGCCCCAGGGCGATCACCCCGTTCGCGCGATAGATCGTCCGCGTTTCCTCGGGCGCTTCCTCGATC
>NZ_JBKGUN010000043.1:0-25411 GCF_046462195.1 Paracoccus sp. (in: a-proteobacteria)
CAAAAGGTTCACCCCCATGGCCGTGCAGGTGCGGGCAATCTGGGGATCGCGATGGGCCGTGACCATCACCGCCGGAACCGGCCGGTCCGAAGCCGCGCGAAGCGATTCGATCGCCGCCACGCCGGTGTCGCCGTTTTCCAGATGGTAATCCGCCAGGATCACGTCCGGGGGTTCGTCCCCCATGGTGGCCAAGGCTTCAGCCGTGCCGCCTGCGATGCGGGGCACCATGCCAAGCCGGTCGCGCAGGATCATCTCGTATCCGCGCCGCATGTCGGGATCGTTCTCGACCACAAGCGCCACCCGACCACGCAGGACCGGAAGCGCCACGTCGCGGGAACGGACGGTCTGATCGGCACCTTCGCCCACCAGCGCCAGTCCGACACGAAAGACCGTGCCGCGCATGGCTTCCGAGTTCAGGCTGATCGGGTGGCCCAGCTTGGCGCATGCGCGCCGCACGATGGAAAGGCCCAGCCCCATGCCCGGCGTTGCGGCGTCATGGGTCAAGCGCTGGAACTCGTCAAAGATGCGGTTCCGGTCCACGGCCGGGATGCCTATGCCGGTGTCATAGACGCATAGCCAGCACATGCCCCCGCGCCGCCGCGCGCCAACTGTCACACCGCCTCGCTGGGTGTACTTGATGGCGTTCGACACGAGATTCTGCGCGATCCGGCGCAAGAAGACGGGATCGCTTTCCACCACGGCCGCCGTCGGCATGAAGGTCAGGCGCAGGCCCTTGGCCTCGGCCAACGGGGCATATTCGGCGGACAGGCGGCGAAACAGGTCATCGAGAGGCACCGGCTGGCGGTTGAACTCGATCCGCTGGCTGTCCAGCCGAGAGATGTCCAGCACCGCGTGCATCAGTTGTTCGACCGATTCAAAGGCACTGCCCAATCGGTCCGTCAACTCTGTCTGCAGCGGGTCCATGGGGGTGTCGGTCAGGGCCGACAGGAACAGCCGCGCCGCGGACAAGGGCTGCAGCAGGTCATGGCTTGCCGCGCGCAGGAACCGGGTCTTGGAGCGGTTCGCCTCCTCGGCCGAGGCGCGGGCCACGGCCAGTTCGCGGTTGCGCTGCGACAGGTCAGCCATCGCCTGTTCCAGATCGCGGGTGCGGGCCAGAACCTCCTGCTCCAGTGCGACGGCAGCCTGGAACATCGACCAGGCCGAGCCGCGGGATTCTTCCAGACGGTCGATGCGATCAATCAGGACAGAGTTGATGCGCGTCAGCTTTTCGACCTGCCGCGCGGGCGGGTCATCGTCACGCAGCATGGCTGTTCCCGCGCAAGGGGGGCCCCGGCTCCATGAAGGCCAGACCGACAAAGGTCTGGTTCACATGCATGCCGCTGTGCTGTTCGCCATAGGTGTTGAATCCCGCAACGCGGTGCCTGCGATAAAGATCGGACATCCGGTCCGTCAGTCCGGCCCGTTCCAGCGCCAGACGGCGCAGGATGCAGTCAAAGCCCAAAACCATCAGCGGGGGGCGCGGCAAGGAATCCAGCGCATCGGAAAACCCTTGGGTCATGTCCTCAGCGCGGCCAAGGGTCAGGACCGTGCCCGTATCGATGGCCGACATCAGCGAAAGCCCGTCATCCTCGGTGATGGCGCTGATTGCGCGGACATGGTGGCGGCGCCCCATGCGCAGCAGCAGCGGGTGGCGGGCAAATTCGCTGGGGGTCAGGTCTTCGCGGCTCAGGCCCGTCAGGCGGGCATATTCCTGGGCGGCCGGTTCGGCGTTCAGTTCCAGGATGCGGCGCTTTTCGGGGATGGCGGCCGTGACGACAACGCGGGTGGGGGTTGGGCTAAAATGCGCAAATGTCACCTCGCACACCGCCAGGTCCGTTTCGACCAGAATGAAGACGGCAACATCGGATTGCACCTTCGACCCCGCCAGCAACGAGGTGCGGCGGAAATCCAGTCCGTCGCCTGCCGATCCCCCCAGAACCGGGATCGACGGCAGCGCCGCTTCCAGTGTCGCGACCAGCACATCCTCTTGTCCGGCAAGGCCATCGACCAGCAGCAGGCCGAACAGGCTGCGCGACGGATCGGGGGCGAATTCCTGCTGCATCCGCCGCAGGCTGGCCATCCAGTCCGACACCGGCAGCGCTGCCAGATTCGGCAGCGTCATGGACTGGGCCCGGAAATGCCGCATCGGAAACCCGATCGCCACCACGCTGTCAGAAGCATAGCCGTAAGGCCCGATCTCGCCCGCCGACGAACAGCCCGCCACGACGCAGCCTGTCGGCAGTTCCGCCGACAGCGCCGCATCCAGTTCGGCCAGCCGGTCGTGCTGAGCTCCGAACACCAGCACCATGGCCGGATTGGTGCCGCGCAGGCCGTCCAGCAGGGTCGGGACCAGATCGGCCCCGCCGCGGTCGGCCTGCACAGCGACCGGCCCGGATGCGCCCTCCTTCGCAGCCGGGTCGGTGTTCATCATCCCGCCTCGAACAACCGGACCGAGTTCGCCAGCAACACGGCCTGCGTGCGGCGGCGGGCATTGATCTTGGCCATGATGGCGGTGATGTGGGTCTTGACAGTGGCCTCGGCGATCGACAGTTCGTAGCTGATCTCCTTGTTGGCCTTGCCTTGGCAGATCAGCCGCAGGATCTTCATCTGCTGCGGCGTCAGCGACGAAAAGCGTCGTGCCAGTTCGGTCTTTGCCTCTTCTCCGGCGTCGTCCTTGTCCGGGCAATATCCCTCGGGGGTGACATGCTCGCCCTCCCACATGCGGCGCAGGCTGTCGACCAGCCCCTCGCGCGACAGGGACTTGCTGATATAGCCCTGCGCCCCTGCCGCCATCGCGGCCGAGATCATGGCGCCCTCCAGATCGGCCGAGATCATCGTGATCGGAACGCCCGGCAACTGCCGGCGCAGCGTCACGATCCCCTCTGCCCCGCGCGCATCGGGCAGGTTCAGGTCCAGGATCACCGCGTCGGGCGCGCCCTGGGTCTTGATCTGCTCCACCGCTGCGGCAAGGCTGCGGGCGGTGCGGACGTTCTTCAATCCAAAACTGATCTTCAGCGTCAGTGCCAGTGCGTCACACATCAGCGGATGGTCGTCGACGATCAGGATTTCCCGGACCTGATCGGCGGTGGGTCGCGGTGACGTCACAGGACGCGCCTGCATGGCGACTGCGGTCATGGCATTCCTCCCTGAATGTCCTCCGGCGCGCCAGTCCCCCCCGGCGCGGCCTTGGAGCACACTTTAGAACCGATCGCAGGTAAAGCAAGCCTTCTGCTGCGACCAAGGTCGGAGGCCCTCCCTGCCTCAGCCGCTGACGGGTTCGAACCGCTCATCCCAGACATTGCCATCGGTGTCCTCCACATGGACATGGATGGGCTGGCCATCAGCCTTGTAGGCAAAGCGGAAAACCGGGTCTTCACTGACCGAGATGCCGGCCGCCATGGTGAACAGAACCTCGTCGCCCTGCCGCACCTCCAGCAGGTCGATGAAATGGGCAGGGATGGTCAGCAGCGTCACCTGGTCGCGCTGCAATCCGGAAAAGTTCGGATGACGGATCATCAGGGTCCCGATCGTGCGCCCGTTCTCGGCCACGCTGCGCCACCGCATCTGGCCCATCGTGTCACGAACCGCCGCCATGTCCTTGCCGGCCGGGGCCGAACATCCGCCCGCCGCCCGGACGAACCGTCCGGCCATGATCGGCGGGCCGTCCGGCCGCGTGGCGATGGCGCGGACGCCGGAATAGCTGTCGACACGGACCCTGACCTCGAAATCCAGCGGCATCAGCGCCGGGCCAAAGGTGTATTCGGCGGCGACGGGGGCCGGGTTCTCGTCCACCACCAAGGTCAGCGCCCCGATCGGCGGCGCCCCTTCGGGCTGTGTCAGGTGAACGGGAACAATGGCCGCTTCATGCGCGCGGAAGGGGGCGTCCAGATCCAGAACGGCGGGATCCTGGGCAGGCTCGACCTTCAGCCCGACCACCGACTCCCGCAGATCATCCCATGTGGGCGACGGGACAAGCGGGTTGTCCTGCGACCAGGCAGGTGCGGCCAGCAGACAGGCCGCGACGGTCAACCAGAGCTTCATGGTTCAGCCTCCCTTTTTCATCCTCCGGTAAACAAGATCGCTGGTCGTGGCGGCCGCATCCTCTTCGGCCTGTGCCACGACACGCGCATGCAGCGGGGATTTCGAACAGACCGGATCGGTGGCACGTGCATCCCCCGCCAGCGCCATGGCCTGGCAACGGCAGCCACCGAAATCGATGGTCTTGCGCTCGCAGCTTTGGCAGGGTTCGGGCATCCAGGCCGTGCCGCGAAAGGCGTTGAAGCTGTCCGAAAGGTGCCAGATGTCCGACAGGCTGCGGTGCTGAACGTTCTCGAACTGCATCCAGGTGATGGAACGGGCGGCGTGACAGGGCAGAACCGTGCCATCCGGTCCCACATTCAACCCGATCGAGCCCCAGCCGCCCATGCAGGCCTTGGGATAGACCGCATGATGATCGGCAGGGACGTAATCGATGACCATACGTCCCCGCAACCGCAGGCGCGCGTCGTTCACGACCTGCCGGGCAAAGACCGCCTGTTCGCGAGTGGGCATCAACGCCTTGCGGTTCAGGTCGGCCCAGCCGTGGAACTGCACCGTCGCCACCTCGATCCGCCGGGCGCCCAGACGCTCGGCCAAGTCGATCATGTCGGGCAGCCGCTCCATGTTCTGGCGATGGACGACAGCATTGATGGTCAGGGGAAAGCCGATTTCGGTCACCCAATCGGCAAAGCCCATCTTCTTGTCCCATGACCCCGGATGCCCGCTGATCCGGTCGGCCATGTCAGGGCGAATGCCCTGCAGCGACAGCTGAACGTGATCGACGCCCGCACGGTCCAGTTCCTGCAAACGCTCGTGCGTGATGCCGATGCCCGAGGTGATCAGGTTCACATACAGGCCCGCATCCCGCGCATGCGCCACGATCTGTGCCAGATCGCGTCGGGCGCCGGGTTCCCCGCCAGAGATGTGGACCTGCAGCACGCCCAGATCCGCGGCCTGTCGGAAGACACGGCCCCAGTCATCGGCCGAGATTTCGGACTGCGCGCGCACCAGATCGACCGGATTGCTGCAATAAGGACAGGCGAGGGGGCAGCGATGCGTGACCTCGGCCAGCATGGCCATGGGCAGGCCTGGGGTGACGGCATTGCCGTCGAGGTCACGGGGCTGGTGGCTGAGGTCCTTCATGCGACGTCCTTCACGAAGACCATCCGCCGCTCGATCAGACCGGTCAGGAAATCGCGCACGTCACCGGCGATCTGGTCCGGCGGTGCATTATAGCGTGCGGCAAGATCGGTGACGATGGTTTCCATGCTGCGGGCGCCGTCCAGTTCGGAAAGGATCGCTTCTCCGATCGGGTCCAGCTGCATGGCGCGCTCGGGGGCCTGCAGCACGCGGATGCCGCGCACGCGATCACCCTGCAGCCGCACGCCCCGGGGCAGATAAGGAATGTCGCGAGGCTCGATCAGCGGCGTCATGGGCGCATCCCCTCGCCTGGGCACCAGGCGCCGGGGGGAATATGCCCTTCCACATAACCGTGCCACAACGCGTCCAGTTGCGCCCACAGCACGTCCGTCTTGAAGGTCAGCGCCGCCGCAGCCGCATCCTGTTTTTCCCGCGTGTTTGCATGGGTCAGGACATAGTCGAGGCCGAACTTCACGTCCTCGGGGGCCTCCGTCAGGCGTTTCTTGAAATAGGACAGGCTGCTGTCATCCGCGAAATCGTAATGGGCCAGCAGCCCCTCGATGCGCTGCGCATGGATCCTGGAGGCAAAAAGTTCGGTCAGGCTGGCCGCGACCGCATCCAGCAGCGGCATTTCACGCACGAAGCGGACATAGGCATCAACTGCAAAGCGGGTGGCCGGCATGATGCCAGTGCCGCTGGCGACGTAATCGGGGTCTAGTCCGACCGCTTGGGCCAAGGCCAGCCAGCGGCGGATGCCGCCTCCCTCGGCCACGCCCCCGTCATGATCCTCGATCCGCTTGCGCCAGGCGCGGCGCAGGTCCGGATCCTCGACACGCGACATGAAGGCGGCGTCCTTCATCGGAATGCGCGACTGGTACATCCAGCGGTTGATGACCCAGGCCCGCACCTCATCCGGGGTGCACTGCCCTCCATGAAGGCGGGCGTGAAACGGGTGGCGGTCGTGGTAACGCTCGGCCCCGATGGCACGCAGCCGGGCTTCGAAATCCGTCCGCGACTGGGGCTGGTCCTGAACATCCTTCACAGCATGATCTCCATTCCGTCAGACGCGACCTGCCAGCCTTGTGCTTGGGCCTCGGCTGTCTCAGGGCTGGCCGGGTCGGCCAGCGGGTTCGAATTGTTCATGTGGACAAAGATCCGGCGCCCCAGGCTCATGCCTTCAAGGGCCGCCATTGTCCGCTTTGCCGGCATATGGCCCATGCGCTGGCCCGTCTTGTGCCCCAAGCCCATCCGGATCATCTCGTCATCTTCCCAAAGAGTGCCGTCAAAGAACAGGGCGTCCGCGCCCTCGATCCGGGCGCACAGCCAGTCGGGCAGGTCGGCGCAGCCAGGGATGTACAGCGCGCGATGCCCCTTTGCATTCAGTTCGACCCCCACGGTCGTCTCGCCCACCAGTCCGGTTTCGACCACCTCTCCCTCCTGGTAGAGAGGCACCTTTCCCGGCACGGCAAAAAGGGTGGCGGTCAGGCCAGGGGCCAGATCGATCCGTTGGTCCAGCGTCACGATGCGCCGCGGCACAAACTGCGGGTTGACGGCCGTCATCATCGGGTTGGCCGCCAGGACATCATGAATGGCAGCCGTCGCGAAAAGATCGAACGACTGGCTTTCGCGCAATGTCAGCAAACCGGCCACATGGTCGATGTCGCCATTCGTCACCAGCACGGACCGCAGGGGCATGTCGCGCAACCCCGTCGGGTGCAGCGCCGGCGTCGCGGCCAGTTGCGCCCGAATATCGGGCGAAGCGTTAAGAATGGCCCAGCTGCTGCCATCGGCGCTGACAGCGATCGAACTTTGCGTCAGGGACGGAATCGTTCCCGCCCGGGCCGCGTTGCAATTGGGGCAGCCACAGTTCCATTGCGGCAGGCCACCTCCGGCTGCAGCGCCCAGGATGATGATGCGCATCAGGTCTTTCCGATAAAAACGGCCCCGTCCGAGCCAGTCGGACGGGGCCTCAATTCTTGCCTGCCCGAGCGAGGCTCAGAACAGTACGGGCTCGTCCTCGGCCGGCGCATACATGTTGATTTCCATGCCGCAGGCGATTTCCGTCAGAGTCGGTTTGGTCCAGGCCATGTTCTCTCCTCCTACATGCCATTTGCGCCAATCAGAGAAGGCGACTGGATTTGAATGTAGATCAGGGGCAGGATGAATCAACCCGACAAAGGTCGTATTGCGATGACCAAACCGTGAAGAACGGACATCAAGGCAGGAAAGATAGGTCATGATTCACCTGATTCTGGCGGCCTGTCTGGCATCCTCCCCACAGGAATGCGGCACCATCCTGCTGCCGCAGGGCGATGCTGCGACGCAGCAGGAGTGCATGGCGCAGGCTCGTCGAATCGCTGCGGAATGGCTGGCCCTTCATGCGGACCTGACGGGGGGGGCGGTGGAATGTCGGGCCAACGCGGATCTTCCTGCCGCCGGGTTGCAGCAGGTCGCACCGGGGGTTCATGTTCATCTGGGCCAGATGGTGCAGATGGAGGAAAGTGCGGACGGGCGCATTGCCAACCTGGGTGTGATCATCGGCGACAACAGCGTGGCCGTGATCGACGCGGGCGTATCACGGGCCGAGGGACAGGCGTTGCTGGTCGCAATTCGGCGGCTGACCGACAAGCCGATCACCGATCTGGTTCTAACCCATGTGCATCCCGATCACGCCTTGGGGGCTTCGGTCATGGTCGAGGCCGGGGCGCGGGTCTGGGGTCACGAGGATCTGCCCCGTGCCCTGGAAACACGGGGGCCGACTTATCTGGACAACCTGACGCGGCTTTACCCGGCCTCCGAATGGATCGGGACCCGCATCGTTGCGGCGGGCCATACGGTCAGGGAGGATGTCGGCATCGATCTTGGCGGGCGCCGCCTGAGGCTGACGGTCTGGCCAGCGGCGCATACCGATAGCGACCTGACGGTTCTGGACGAGGCAACGGGGACGTTCTTTGCAGGGGATCTGGTCTTTCGGACGCTGACGCCCGTCCTTGACGGCTCGCTGCCCGGCTGGCTCGACTGGATGGACAAGGCCCCCTCGATCGAGGCGCGGCTGATCGTGCCGGGGCATGGGAATGTCGCCCGCATCTGGGACGAGGCCCTGCAGCCCCAGCGCGATTTCCTGTCAGCCTTGGCCGACAGCACGCGGGCACGGATCAGCGAGGGCGTTCCCATGTCGCAGGCCGTTCCGATGATCGTCGATGATCTGCAACCGATGGAAAACCGGTGGAGTTCATTCGACGCGACCGTGGGCCGGAATGCCACCGCAGCCTACAAGGAACTGGAATGGGAATGATAAGCCTTTGACGGCTGGAACGAATCCGGGCGATGCTGCGTCCGGGAAGAAGGGGCCGCAGCGCCCCCGGCATATTCAGGGAGGATGACTTGAAGACAACCTTGTTCACGACCGCCGCCATCGTGGCGCTGAGTGCCGGCATGGCGCAGGCGCAACTGGTGATCGAACCCGGAAGCGACGACCGCATCAACTGGGCCAGCCTGGAGGAATTCGCAGCTGCCCATCCCGACCTGAAAGGCCAGAGCTTCAACATCCTGGGCCCATGGCTGGGGGGCGATCAGGAACTGTTCTCTTCGGTCATCGCCTACTTCAACGAGGCAACCGGGGCACAGGCCAATTATTCGGGTTCGGACAGTTTCGAACAGCAGATCGTCATCGACACCGAGGCCGGGTCGCCCCCCGACGTCGCAGTCTTTCCGCAACCGGGCCTGGCAGCCGATCTGGCTGAAAAGGGTTTCCTGCGCCCGTTGGGCGAAGAGAATGCCCAATGGCTGCGCGAGAACTATGCCGCTGGTGAAAGCTGGGAAGCGCTGGGCACCTATGCCGGCCAGGACGGAACCGAGCAACTGTTCGCGTTCCCTTACAAGGCTGACGTGAAGTCGCTGGTCTGGTATGTTCCCGAGAACTTCGAGGATGCGGGCTATGAGGTTCCCGAAACCTATGAGGACCTGAAGGCCCTCACCGAACAGATTGCCGAAGAAGGCGAAACGCCCTGGTGCATCGGCCTGGGCTCTGGCGGAGCGACGGGCTGGCCTGCGACCGACTGGGTCGAGGACCTGATGCTGCGCATCGCCACCCCCGAGGATTACGATGCCTGGACCACCAACCAGTTGCCCTTCAACGATCCCAAGGTCGTGGCCGCCATCGAGGAGTTTGGCTGGTTCGCCAAGAACCCTGATTTCGTGGCGGGCGGCACGGGCTCCGTCACCTCGACCGATTTCCGGGAAAGCCCCGCAGGCCTGTTCGACAGCCCTCCGGCCTGCTACATGCATCGTCAGGCCAGCTTCATCACGACCTTCTTCCCGGAAGGCACGATCGTGGGCGAGGATGCCGATTTCTTCTATATGCCCGCACCCGAATCCGGTGATCTGGGACAGCCGGTTCTGGGTGGCGGCACGATGTTTGCGGTCCTGTCGGACAATCCTGCGGCGATGGCCTTCATCGAGTTCCTGAAGACCCCCGTCGCCCACGAGGTCTGGATGGCGCAGCAGGGTTTCGTCACGCCTCACAAGGGCGTGAACCCCGAGGCGTATGTCGATGAAACCGTGCGCCGCATGGGCGAGATCCTGCAGAATGCCACTGTCTTCCGTTTTGACGGATCGGACCTGATGCCCGGTGCCATCGGTGCCGGCGCCTTCTGGACCGGCATGATCGATTTCGTCGGCGGCGCTTCGGCACAGGACGTGGCCGACCGGATCCAGCAGAACTGGGCATCGCTGAACTGACGGCTGCGACACAATGGGTGCGGCGACGGGATCGTTGCCGGGCCCACGGACGACAGGGGGACAAGGGATGGAACTGCTCTGGCTGGCCGTCAGCACGATCGCCATTGGCGTTTTCGGATGCGTGGCATGGTTCTGGGGGTCGAACTGGCTTCTGGACAAGATCTATCCGCCAAGGGGCAAGAAGGCGGGCGACAACATCCGCCGCGCCAACCAGATCCGGCCCTGGCTGTTCCTGGGCCCTGCGCTGATCTTTCTGACCACCTATCTGGTTTATCCTGTTCTGGACAGCTTCTGGCGGTCGCTGTTCAATGCGAACGGAACGCAGTTCGTGGGCTTCGGGAACTACTCATGGCTGATCCGTGACGCGAAGTTCCGCGAATCCATGCTGAACAACATGCTGTGGTTGCTGGTCGTGCCAGCACTGTCCACGCTGTTCGGCCTGCTGGCGGCCCAGCTGACCGACCGGTTGAAATGGGGCAACATCGGCAAGTCGCTGATCTTCATGCCTATGGCCATCAGCTTTGTCGGCGCGGGTGTCATCTGGAAATTCATCTATGAATACCGTGCTTCGGGCGAAACGCAGATCGGCCTCCTGAACTGGATCGTGACGCGGTTCGGCGCAGATCCGCAGATCTGGCTGACGCTGCCCGGCTGGAACAACTTCTTCCTGATGATCGTGCTGGTCTGGATCCAGACGGGCTTTGCCATGGTGATCCTGTCCGCCGCCCTGCGCGGCATCCCTGAGGAAACGATCGAGGCCGCCATTCTGGACGGCGCGTCCCCCCTGCAGGTGTTCTTCAAGATCAAGGTGCCGCAGATCATGGGCACCATCGCGGTCGTGTGGACCACCATCACCATCGTCGTGCTGAAGGTCTTCGACATCGTCTTCGTCATGACGAACGGGCAGTGGGGCACGCAGGTGCTGGCGAACCTGATGTATGACTGGATGTTCCGCGGCACGCCCGATTACGGACGCGGGTCGGCCATTGCCATCGTGCTGATGATCCTGGTCACGCCGATCATGGTCTGGAATATCTGGAACGCCCGCAAGGAGGTCCGCTGATGGAAGGGATGGCGGGACAGAAATCATCGTTGACCTGGGTGGTCAACATTTCGGCATTCCTTCTGGTGCTGCTTTGGACGATCCCGACGCTGGGGCTCTTCGTGTCGTCGTTCCGGGACCGTGACCAGATCGCGGGTTCAGGCTGGTGGCAGTCGTTCTCGGGGTCCGAGCAGACGGGCTTTGTCCGTTCTGGCACCGGGAATGACCAGGTGCAGCAGGACGGGCTTTACGTGATCGAAGGCAGCGCGGTGGAGGGCACGCAGACGCTGACCGCCTGGGGCACCGGACCGCGCAACCCGGCCGAATTCCAGCCTGGCGAGACTGCCGACATGGGCGACGGCATCAGCCTGACCGTGGCCGAAGACGGCAGCTATCGCCTGACCTCGCCCGAGCCCTTCGAGATGCGACGGGGCGAGCGGATCTTTACCACGACCGTATCCCCGCCCAACTTCACGACCGAGAATTACAACCGGGTCCTGAATGCCGGGGGCCTCGGCCGGGCCTTCATGAACACGATGACGGTAACCATACCGGCCACGGTTATTCCCATCCTGATCGCGGCCTTTGCCGCCTATGCCCTGGCCTGGATGCAGTTTCCGGGACGCGCGCTCCTGACGGCGGCCGTGGTCGGCCTGCTGGTCGTGCCCTTGCAGGTGGCGCTGATCCCGCTTCTGCGCCTGCACAACGACCTTGGAATCGGCAAGGGCTATCTGGGCATCTGGCTGGCCCATACGGGCTTTGGCCTGCCGCTGGCCGTCTATCTGCTGCGCAACTACATGGTCGGCCTGCCGCGCGAGGTGATCGAATCCGCCCGTGTCGATGGCGCCACCGAATTCCAGATCTTCCGCCGCATCATCCTGCCCTTGTCCTTTCCCGCACTGGCCAGCTTTGCCATCTTTCAGTTCCTGTGGGTCTGGAACGACCTGCTGGTGGCCACGGTGTTCCTCGGCAACACGCGCGAACAGCTGGTCATGACCGGCCTTTTGCGCGAACTGATGGGATCGCGCGGAGGTGAATGGGAAATCCTTGCAACCTCTGCCTTCATCTCGATAGCCGTTCCCCTGCTCGTGTTCTTCGCGATGCAGAAATACCTGGTCCGCGGATTGCTGGCCGGGTCGGTGAAAGGTGGATGACTTGAACGAGATGACGACGGACTGGTGGAAGGGCGGGATCATCTACCAGATCTATCCCCGCAGCTTTCAGGACACGACGGGCAACGGCGTCGGCGACTTGGCAGGCATTGCGCAACGGTTGCCCTATGTCGCGTCCCTTGGCGTGGATGCGGTCTGGATCTCGCCCTTCTTCACCTCCCCGATGAAAGATTTCGGTTACGACGTCAGCGATTACCGCGGCATCGATCCGCTGTTCGGAACGATGGACGATTTCGACTGGCTGGTGCAGAGCGCGCATGACCTTGGGCTGAAGGTGATGATCGACCTAGTGATGTCGCATACCTCGGACCAGCACCCCTGGTTCAAGGAAAGCCGCGCCAGCCGCGACAATGCCCGCTCCGACTGGTATGTCTGGTCCGATCCCAAGCCCGACGGGACGGCCCCCAACAACTGGCTGTCGATCTTTGGCGGCAGCGCTTGGCAGTGGGACGCGCGGCGCGAACAATATTACCTCCACAATTTCCTGACGGCGCAGGCCGACCTGAATTTTCACAATCCTGCCGTACAGGACGCCCTTCTGGAGATGGCAAGGTTCTGGCTGGAGAAGGGCGTGGATGGCTTCCGCCTAGACACGATCAACTTCTATTTCCACGATGCCCAGCTGCGCGACAACCCGCCCCTTGCCCCTGAACTGCGCAAATCGGACACGGCACCGGCCGTGAACCCCTACAATCACCAGAGTCACCGTTTTTCCAAGTCACAACCCGAGAACCTGCCTTTCCTCGAGCGCTTCTACAAGACCATTCAGCCTTATGGCGCCGTGGTCGTGGGCGAGATCGGGGACAGCGAACGCGGACTGGAACTGCTGGAGGAATACACCGGCCAGCCCGGTCGTGTTCAGATGTCCTATGTCTTCGACTTCCTGTCAGGCACGGATCTGCCAGCCTCCCGCGTCGTCGAGGTCTTTGACAAGCTGCACCGGATCGCCCCCAATGCCTGGCCCTGCTGGGCCATGTCGAATCATGACGTCGTTCGTCACATCAGCCGGTGGAACCTGCCGGAACTGGCCGCCAAGGCCTATGCCACCGTGCTGGTGTGCCTGCGCGGATCGGTCTGCCTGTACCAAGGCGAGGAACTGGGCCTGCCCGAGGCGGACCTGAGCTTCGAGGACCTGCGCGATCCTTACGGCATCGAGTTCTGGCCCGAGTTCAAGGGCCGTGACGGTTGCCGGACACCCATGGTTTGGGACATGGGCGTGAATGGCGGCTTTTCCACCAGCCGGCCTTGGCTGCCCGTGCCGCACACGCATCTGCAGCGCACCGTTGTCGCGCAAGAGGCCGATGCCCAGTCGATGTTGCACCATTACCGCTGGGCTTTGGGGCTGCGCCGCAAGCATACGGCGCTGCGCCATGGAGCAATGGACCGCATCGAGGCGCAGGGCCCGGTTCTGTCCTTCCGGCGGGCCGACGACCAGCAGACCCTGCTGATCCGCGCGAACCTGTCCGACGAAGAGGCGGACGGGCTGGCGCCGTGGCAGGTGCAGATCATCGAAGGATAGGGGAAGACCGCAATGGCCGATCTGAGACTGACGAATATCGCCAAGTCCTATGGCGACGTGAACGTGCTGAGCGATATTGACCTGACCATCGCGTCGGGCGAGTTCATCGTCTTCGTCGGTCCCAGCGGCTGCGGAAAATCCACCCTGCTTCGCATGATCGCGGGGTTGGAGCAGATCACCGGGGGAACCCTGGAAATCGATGGGCAGGTGATGAACGACATCCCGCCCAGCCAGCGCGGCATCGCGATGGTGTTCCAGTCCTATGCGCTTTATCCACACATGACGGTCCGCGACAACATGGCCTTCGCGCTGAAGATCGCGGGCCAATCCAAGGACCAGATCCGCGCGGCCACGGACCGTGCGGGCAAGATGCTGCAGCTGACCCCCTATCTGGACCGGCTGCCCAAGGCACTGTCGGGCGGACAGCGCCAGCGGGTGGCCATCGGCCGCGCCATCGTGCGCGACCCCAAGGTCTATCTGTTCGACGAGCCGCTGTCGAACCTGGACGCGGCCCTGCGGGTGGCGACCCGGATTGAGATCGCCCAGCTCAAGGCCTCCATGCCCGACCGCACGATGATCTATGTGACCCATGACCAGACCGAGGCGATGACGCTGGCCGACCGCATCGTGGTGCTGGCCGGAGGCGGCATCGCCCAGGTCGGTGCGCCGCTGGAACTGTACGAGCGGCCCGTGAACGAGTTCGTGGCCCAGTTCATCGGCAGTCCCGCGATGAACCTTCTGCCCGGCCGCGTGAAGACGGCCGGACCAATGACGACCGTTGCACTGGACGGCGGTCTCGAGGCTCAGGTCGCTGTTCCGACACGTGCGGGTGACGAAGGAATGGAGGTCAACTTGGGCGTCCGCCCCGAAGACATGCGCGAGGACGGTGGCGCCCCGGTCTTCGAGGGCACCGTGGACCTGACCGAGGCCTTGGGCGAGGTGACGCTGCTGTATTTCGGCACCAATGCCGAAACCGCGCCGATCATTGCCAAGTTGCCGGGCATTCATCCCGACCTGAAGGGCAGGCGCGTCCGGCTGTCGGCCGATCCCCAAGCCCTGCACCTGTTCCACGACGGGCAGTCGCTGCTTTACCGCGATGGCGCCGAGTTGCCGCCCTATCAGCCGCGCATGGCCGCGCCTTCGGGCAGCATGGGCAGCACGCCGGCCCACCCGGACAGGGCGCAGGACCGGATCGAGGACGGGTTGATCAAGCCCCAGGGTCCCGTGCGCTGATCCCTGCCGGGCGCAACCAAAGTTGAGCATCGCGGCATCCGAATCCGTGCTATCTTCCCGTGATCCGAGGGGGAGAGAATGACGCAACGCAACCACGCGGACCTGGTGGCCGCGCAGTCGCAGTCACGCAGCGCGACATCGTCGCTGGCGGTGTCCTGGCGGCGCTCCATGTTGAAGCACGGTCTGGACCCGGCCGATCATCGCCGCCCCGAACGGCTGTCCGGCACGGAACTGGCTGCGCGGCAGCAGGCCATGGCGGCCTTTCTTCATGTCGCCACACCGCAACTGGATCAGCTTTACACCATTGTTGGCCTTTCGGGCTGCAATGTGCTGCTGACGGACGCGCATGGGGTGGTGCTGGACCAGCGCGTATCGGACGGGGATGCGGCACAATTCCGCGACTGGGGTCTTTGGCAGGGCGCCGACTGGTCGGAGGCCGCGCAGGGCACCAATGGCATCGGCACCTGCCTGGCCGAAGGGCGGCAGGTCACGATCCATCGTGACGAACATTTCCGGACCCGCAACACCGGCATGTCCTGCATGGATGCACCGATCTGGGGACCCGATGGCCGCCTGCTGGCCGCGCTGGACGTCAGCAGCGCCCGGGCCGACCAGACCGAGCGTTACAACCGCCTGATCTCGGCCCAGGTGGCGCAAACGGCCAAGGCGATCGAGGCGATGTTCTTCCGCTCCAGCTTTCCGGACGCGCGGATCGTGGTGGCCCCAGATGACCAAGGCGATCAGGCGGTGCTGCTGGCGGTGGACAAGGACGATCTGGCCATCGGCGCCACGCGTGCCGCGCGCCGTGTCCTGGGACTGGAGCGCGAGGGCGCGTTCCGCCCCCGGCCAGCCGCCGACCTGCTGGGCCGTCAGGACGAGCCGGGCGGCCTCGACCGCGCCGAACGGGCGGCCGTCGTGCGGGCGCTGGCCCGAGCCGAGGGGAATGTTTCAAAGGCCGCGCGCGCACTCGGGATCGGACGGGCGACGATGTACCGGCGCATGGCACGGTTGGGGATCGGTGAAAACAGCGCCTGACTGTCTCAGCCCTGAGACAGCTTCTGCGCTGCGGCACAAATCGCCGGTTGTTCCGAATCGGGAACCGACGGACCTTCCTGCCATACCCGGATGGGGAGATCCGGGACATATCCAGAGGAGGACTCAATGCCGAACGACCAGACGCATGAATTCAAGGGCGTGGGTGTCATGCCCTTTGCCGGCCGCTACGACAACTTCATCGGCGGCAAGTGGATGGCGCCCAAGTCGGGCAAGTACTTCACCAACACGACCCCCATCACCGGCGCCCCGATCGGAGAGATCGCGCGCTCGAATGCCGAGGACATCGAGGCCGCGCTGGACGCAGCCCATGCCGCCAAGGGCGCCTGGGGCCGCGCCTCGACCACCGAACGCTCGAACGTGCTGCTGAAGATCGCCGACCGGATGGAGCAGAACCTGCAGCTTCTGGCCACCGCCGAGACCTGGGACAACGGAAAGCCGATCCGCGAAACGATGGCCGCCGACCTGCCGCTGGCGGTTGATCACTTCCGTTATTTCGCGGGCGTCCTGCGTGCGCAGGAAGGTGGAATTTCCGAAATCGACAACGACACCATCGCCTATCACTTCCACGAACCGCTGGGCGTCGTGGGCCAGATCATCCCGTGGAACTTCCCGCTGCTGATGGCCTGCTGGAAGCTGGCGCCCGCACTGGCCGCTGGCAATTGCGTGGTCCTGAAGCCGGCCGAACAGACACCGGCCAGCATCATGGTCTGGGTGGACCTGATCGGGGATCTGCTGCCGCCGGGCGTCCTGAACATCGTCAACGGCTTTGGTCTGGAAGCCGGCAAGCCTTTGGCGTCGAACCCGCGCATCTCCAAGATCGCCTTCACGGGTGAAACCACCACCGGCCGGCTGATCATGCAGTATGCGTCGGAAAACCTGATTCCGGTCACGCTGGAACTGGGCGGCAAGTCTCCCAACATCTTCTTTGACGACGTGACCCGCGAGGACGACGACTTCTTCGACAAGGCGATCGAGGGCTTCGTGATGTTCGCGCTGAACCAGGGCGAAGTCTGCACCTGCCCGTCCCGCGCCCTGATCCACGAACGCATCTATGACGAGTTCATGGAGCGAGCACTGAAGCGGGTCGAGGCGATCACCCAGGGCGATCCACGCGACAGCGCCACGATGATCGGCGCCCAAGCGTCTTCCGAGCAGAAGGAAAAGATCCTTTCCTACTTCGACATCGGTCGCAAGGAAGGCGCCGAGGTGCTGACGGGCGGCGAGGCGGCTGACCACGGCGGCGAGCTGTCGGGCGGCTATTACATCAAGCCGACGGTCTTCAAGGGCCACAACAAGATGCGGGTCTTCCAAGAAGAGATCTTTGGCCCCGTCGTGTCCGTGACCACCTTCAAGGACCATGACGAGGCGCTGTCGATCGCCAATGACACGCTCTATGGTCTGGGCGCGGGCGTGTGGTCGCGCGATGCCAACACCTGCTACCGCTTTGGCCGCGCCATCCAGGCCGGCCGGGTCTGGACCAACTGTTATCACGCCTATCCGGCACATGCGGCCTTTGGCGGCTACAAGCAGTCGGGCATCGGGCGCGAAAACCATCGCATGATGCTGGATCATTATCAGCAGACCAAGAACATGCTGGTCAGCTACAGCCCCAAGAAGCTGGGCTTCTTCTGAAGACCGTTCCTGCAGCCCGTCAGGGGCTGCAGGAACCCTTGGGCAACCTGTGGGGGCACTGCCGCGTTATGCAGGATCGCCTCCTTCAATGCAGGACTGCGCCCATGCCCAAGGACAGCATCATCGATCCCGAGGACGCCGCGGAAAGCGCCGGCCTCGTTTATGTCAACGACGATCTGCCGGGCATCACCCGCAAGCGCGCGGGAAAGGGCTTCGCTTATCACGGTCCCGACGGCCAGACGATCCGCGACAAGGACGAGCGCAAGCGCATCGCCTCCTTGGCCATTCCGCCCGCCTACACGGATGTGTGGATCTGTCCGGATCCGCGCGGCCATATCCAGGCCACCGGCCGTGATGACAAGGGCCGCAAGCAGTACCGCTATCACCCCGAGTTCCGCGAAATCCGCGACAGCGCCAAGTACGAACGCATGCTGGATTTTGCCAAGGTCCTGCCCAAGGTGCGACGGCAGGTGTCCCAAGACATGGGGCGTCGCGGCATGCCAGCCGAAAAGGTTCTGGCAACCGTTGTCTATCTTTTGGAAAACACCATGATCCGCGTGGGCAATGCCGATTACGTCAAGCAGAACAAGTCGCACGGGTTGACCACGCTTCGGACGCGCCATGTCAAGCTGGAGGGCAACGAGGTCCGCTTCCGCTTTCGCGGCAAAAGCGGCAAGGAATGGAATCTCGGCCTGCGTGACCGCCGCATCGCGCGCATCATCAAGGCCTCCCAGGATATCCCGGGCCAGCACCTGTTCCAGTATCTCGATGACGAAGGGCAGCGCCACCCGGTCACCTCGACCGAGGTGAACGCCTATCTGCGCCAGATCAGCGGCAGCCATATCACGGCCAAGGACTTCCGAACCTGGACCGGCACCGTTCTGGCCGCTCTTGCCTTGGCCGAATTCGAGGCCGCCGACAGCGACGCCGCAGCCAAGCGCAATGTGCGTCAAGCCATCGAGACCGTTTCGGCGCGGCTGGGCAACACGCCGACCATCTGCCGCAAATGTTATGTTCATCCGCAGATCATCGATGCATATCTGGCCAAGGAGTTGCGGCTGGAGCTGCGCGACAAGATCGAGGACAACCTGGACAACGCCGACCTGCGCCCCGAGGAAAAACAAGTCCTGCGTTTCCTCAAGAAGAGGCTGAAGGCATGAGCACCGTCACGGCGACCCCCGAAGCGCTGAAGCTGATCGACGAGATCGTGGCCGACCACGGGCCCGTCCTGTTCCACCAGTCCGGCGGCTGCTGCGACGGATCCTCGCCCATGTGCTATCCGCAGGGCGATTTCCGCGTGGGCGAGCGCGACGTGAAGCTGGGTGATATCGGCGGGGCGCCCTTCTATATCTCGGCCAGTCAGTACGAGACATGGAAGCACACCGACCTGATCATCGACGTGGTGCCGGGACGGGGCGGCATGTTCAGTCTGGATAACGGGCGCGAGAAACGCTTTCTCATCCGCTCCGAGATGTGCCGGATCTGACGCATGGCGTTGTGAGACCGACGGCAATCCGCTAGACAGGCCGCGATCCTGCAAGCGAAAGGTGCCCCCATGACCCACAGCGTCTTCATCGATGGCGAGGCCGGCACGACCGGCCTGCAGATCCGCGACCGCCTGCTGGGGCGTGACGACATCCGTCTTGTGCAGGTGGATCCGGCGCGGCGCAAGGATACGGACGCCCGGCGCGAGGCGTTCGGTCAGGCTGATGTCGCCATCCTCTGCCTGCCCGATGATGCCGCCCGCGAGGCTGTGGCGCTGACGGAAAGCATGGACGTGCGGTTGATCGATGCCTCGACCGCACACCGGATCGATCCGGACTGGGTTTTCGGATTTCCAGAACTGGCACCCGAAATGCGCGAAATGATTGCGGCTGCCCGTTTCGTCAGCAATCCCGGCTGTTATTCGACGGGGTCGATCGCCATCATTGCCCCCCTTGTCGCGGCCGGGCTGATCGACGAGGCCGAGGCCTTGTCGATCAACGCGGTCAGCGGCTATACCGGCGGCGGCAAATCCATGATCGCGGAATACGAAGCGGGCGAGGCTCCTCCCCATTTCGTCTATGGCCTGAACCAGCGCCACAAGCACATCCCCGAGATCATGACCCATGGCGGGTTGCTGATGCAGCCGATCTTTGCGCCATCGGTCGGAAATTTTGCCCAAGGCATGGCCGTACAGGTGCCCCTGCATCTGAACGAGGACCGCAGCATCGCCGCCCTGCACCAGGCCCTTTCGGATCATTATGCTGGGGAACAGTTTGTTCAGGTGGTGCCGGCCGGACAGATCGGAGCACGGATCGACCCGACGGTGCTGAACAACACCAACCTGATGCGGATCAGTGTCCACGGCGACGAGGATGCAGGCTGCGCGACCATCGTGGCCGTGCTGGACAACCTGGGCAAGGGTGCGTCGGGGGCAGCCGTCCAGAACCTGAACATCATGCTGGGGCTTTCGGAAAACGCGAGCCTTTAACCGGAAGGGCCGTCCCGGTTGCCGGGGCGGCGGCAGCGGTGGGGCTGAGGCGGATCTGGGAGTCCCGCGCTTCAGGCCTGCCTTGCTGACAATCTTTCCGGGCTTGCTTCGGGTCTGATCATCGCGCGTCTTCTGCCTTCTTATTGGGCAACAAAATCTTTGCCGAAGGTTGGCTGCAGGGCAAGGCTTGCCAAACGGTTGTTGCAGGCCGTTTCTGACGATCATGGAACGGCTGTCAATCATCGTGGTCGAGCGGGACCGGGACCGGGCGCTCAGGATCGTCGACGGGCTGCGCGCGTCGGGCGATCACAGCGTCACCGTCATCGCCGAGGAAACCGGTCTGGCGCGCCGCATTGCCGCGCAGCAGCCTGACATCGTGCTGATCGACGTGGCCGATCCGTCGCGCGACGTGCTGGAGGAACTGGCCTTGGTGTCGGGGCCTCTGGAACGGCCGGTGGCCATGTTCGTCGATCGCTCGGACGAACAACTGACACGTGCGGCGATCGAGGCTGGCGTGTCGGCCTATGTCGTGGACGGGCTGCAGGCGGACCGCATCAAGCCCATTCTGGATGCGGCCATCGCACGATTCCACATGTTCCGGAAGATGCGGGCCGAACTGGCCGCCACAAAGGCCGCGCTGGAGGAACGCAAGATCATCGATCGTGCCAAGGCCATCCTGATGAAGGCGCGCGGCATCGACGAAGAGGCAGCCTATGCCTTGCTGCGCAAGACCGCGATGGACCAGAAGCGCCGCGTGGCCGACATTGCCCAGCAACTGGTGATGGCGGCGGGACTGTTGTCATGATGGACCACCTGCGTCTGGGATACCTGCCGCTGATCGACGCAGCGCCTCTTATCATTGCTCAGGAGCTGAAATTCGCCGCCGAAGAGGGGCTGGCACTGACCCTGGTGCCGGCCGTCAGCTGGGCGCACGGCCGCGACCTGCTGGGCACGGGCGGGATCGACGCCGCCCACATGCTGGTGCCGATGCCCATTGCGCAAAGTCTGGGGCTGGGGCCGGCCTATCCCGCATTCGATCTGCTGATGTTCCTGTCGCAAGGCGGGCAGGCCATCGCGGTTTCTGCCGCACTGGAGGCCCGGATGCGCGACCAAGGCCACGCGTTCGATTTTGCCGATCCGGCTGCGGCACGGGATGCGCTTGCGTTGGCGCATCCCGACGCGCTGCGGGTGGGCGTGCCCTTTCCCTTTTCGACCCAAGCCGAACTGGTGCGGCACTGGCTGCAGGGAACTGGCCTGGCGGAGCGGCTGACGATCCGCACCGTTCCGCCGCCGCAGATGGCCGAGGCACTGGCCGCAAACGAGGTGGATGCCTTTTGCGTGGGCGAACCTTGGGCCTCTTGTGCGGTCGAACGCGGGGCGGGCGCCCTGCTGCTGCCGGGACGTGCCATCTGGGCGGCTGCGCCCGAAAAGGGCCTCGTGATGACCCGCGCCTTTGCCGAGGCCCATCCCGACCTGTCCGGTCGGCTGATGCGCGCCCTGTGGCGGGCAGGCCGCTGGCTGGATCAACCCGGCAACCGCGGCACGGCGGCCGAGATCCTGTCGCGCGCAGCCTATCTGAACCTGTCCCCCGAGCTGTGTGAGCGCGGGCTGCTGGGCCGCCTGCATGTCACTGCGACCGGTGAATTGCGCGACTGTCCCGATTTCATCCGGTTTCATGCGCAGGCTACGACATTTCCCTGGCGCAGCGTTGCGGCACTGATAGGGGCGCGCATTGCGAGCCGTCACGGACTGGATCCGGACTGGGCCATGACGCAGGCGGCGGGATGCTTTCGCCCTGATCTCTACCGCCGGCATCTGCGCGAGGCGGGTGCAGACCTGCCCGGCGCTTCGGCCAAGGTCGAGGGTGCGATGTCCGCGCCAACCATTGTTCCGGCCGAGCAGGGCCAGATGATTCTGGGGCCGGATGCCTTCTTCGACGGCCAGGTTTTCGAACATGCCTTCGAAACGCGATGAATTTCCGGGCAGTCTGCCGCATTCCGCAGCCTTGTAGCGGCCAGGCATAGCAATCGCGCCCCGCAGGCTTGACCGGCTGAAATCCCAAGCGTGATGCTGGGTGAAAGGCGGATGCAACGGCGCTCCGTGTTTTGATCGGTCCGCAAGGAAGCGGGCTTTCCCTCAGGCAATGACGCCACCTGTTCGCGCCCTTTTTCCGGGGCTGCGGCCGGTGGCTTTTCGCGTTTCCTCGCCCGCCGATCGTTTTTCGGTGGGCCCGCTCAAGGACCAGCCAGATGACCCTGATCAAGCCGCCCTCCCGCCGCAGCTTTCTCAAATCCGCCACCGGCGCGCTGGCCACGATGGTCGCCGCGCGCCTGGCCCTGCCCGGCGGTGCCTGGGCCGCCACGCCTGCGCCCGAGGTGACGGGCTGCAAGCTGGGCTATATCGCGCTGACCGACAGTGCGCCGCTGATCATCGCGCAGGAAAAGGGCTTTTTCGCCAAACATGGCATGCCCGACGTTCTGGTGGAAAAGCAGGCAAGCTGGGGCGCGACACGGGACAACATGGCGCTGGGTTCCTGTTCGGGTGGGATCGACGGGGGCCACATCCTGCGGCCCAAGGTTCATCTGTATTCGACCGGCAGCGTGATGCAGAACAACCAGCCGCTGCCGATGTACACGCTGTTGAATCTGAACGAGGACGGGCAGGGCCTGTCGGTCCGTCAGGATTATGCCGACAGCGGCGTGGGCCTGGATTCGAGCCCGCTGAAGGACATCTTTGCCGCACGCCGCGCCGCAGGCCAGGAGATCCCGGTGGCGATGACCTTTCCCGGGGGCACCCATGATCTGTGGATGCGCTATTGGCTGGCCGCCGGCGGGATCGACCCGAACACGGATGTCGACCTGATCGTCGTGCCGCCCCCGCAGATGGTCGCCAACATGAAGGTTGGTAACATGGAGGCCTTCTGCGTGGGCGAGCCCTGGAACGAGCAACTGGTGAACCAGAACATCGGCTTCACGGCCGCCACGACGGGCGAGCTGTGGGCCCGCCACCCTGAAAAGGTCTTGGGCATGCGCGCTGACTGGGTGGACGCCAATCCCAACGCGGCCACGGCCCTGATGATGGCCGTGATGGAGGCGCAGATGTGGTGCGACGATGCAGGAAACAAGCAGGAGATGGCCGAGATCATCAGCCGCCGCCAGTGGTTCAACGTCCCCGTCCGCGACATCATCGGCCGCATCCAGGGTCAGATCAACTACGGCAACGGCCGGACCGAGGATCGCCCGGACCTTGCGATGAAGTTCTGGGGCGAAAGGGGCGAAACCTCCTATCCGTGGAAGTCGCTGGATACGTGGTTCATCACCGAGAACAAGCGCTGGGGCTATCTGCCGGGCGATTTGGACACGGCGGCGCTGGTGAGCGGCACGAACCGGTCCGACCTGTGGCTCGCCGCCGCCCGCGGCCTGGGGCTGGAGGTGGATTTCGGCGACAGCCGCGGGGTCGAGACCTTCTTCGATGGCAAGAGCTTCGATCCCGCCGACCCCGAAGCCTATCTGGCCGCCCAGACCATCAAGGCCATGGCATAAGGAGGTTCCGATGAACGTCACTGTATTGAAGCGCAAGCCGGACCTGAGCCCCGCCAGACCGGCCGCCGTTGTCGCCCTGCCGGTCCGCAGCCCCGCACGCTCCGCCCTGTGGCGCAAGGCGGGCGAAAGGTTCCTGACCAACTTCCTGCCGCCCCTGATCGTGCTGGCCATGCTGCTGGCCCTTTGGCAGATCGGCTTTTCGGGCAAGGCCTCGGGCCTGCCGACACCGTTGCAGGTCTGGGCCGACAGTGCCGAACTGATCGTCGATCCGTTCTTCGTTTATGGCACACAGGACATCGGCTTGGGCTGGCGCGTCCTGACCTCGCTGGAGCGCGTGGCCTATGGCTTTGGCCTGGCCGCCGTGGTGGGGGTGCTGACGGGCGCGGTCATCGGGCAGTCATCGCTGATGATGCGCGGCTTTGACCCGATCTTTCAGATCCTGCGCACCGTGCCGCCGCTGGCCTGGCTGCCCATCAGCTTGGCCGCCTTCATGGACAGCGGGCCAAGCGCGATCTTCGTGATCTTCATCACCGCGATCTGGCCCGTGATCATCAATACGGCCTCGGGCGTCCGCGCTATTCCGCAGGATTACCGCAACGTTGCCGCCGTCCTGCGCCTCAACCAAGTCGAGTTCTTCTGGAAGATCATGGTTCCCGCCGCCGCTCCCTATATCTTCTCGGGCCTGCGCATCGGGGTGGGCCTGTCCTGGCTGGCCATCGTGGCGGCCGAGATGCTGACCGGCGGCGTGGGCATCGGCTTCTTCATCTGGGATGCGTGGAACAGTTCGCGCCTCAGCGACATCATCGTGGCCCTCGCCTATATCGGCGGAACGGGCTTCATCCTGGATCGTCTGGTCGGCTGGATCGGACGCGTCGTTTCGCGCGGCACGGCCGTGTAAGGTGAAAGACCGATGAAATACCTTCAGATCGACCATGTTTCCAAGACCTTTGTGAACGGCCCCAAGCAGACCCATGTCCTGTCGGACGTCCGGCTGACCATCGACAAGGGAGAGTTTGTCAGCATCATCGGCCATTCGGGCTGCGGGAAATCCACGCTGCTGAACCTGATCGCCGGCCTGACCGAGGTGACCACCGGCGCCATCATGCTGGACGGCCGCGAGGTCAACGCCCCCGGACCGGACCGCGCGGTGGTGTTCCAGAACCACAGCCTGCTGCCTTGGCTGACGGTTTACGATAACATCAGGCTGGCAGTGACCAAGGTTTTCGGGTCGACCCGGACGCGCGCCGAACGCCACGACTGGATCACGCAGAACCTGGACCTGGTGCAGATGAGCCACGCCGCCGACAAGCGGCCCGGCGAAATCTCGGGCGGGATGCGCCAGCGCGTGGGCATCGCCCGGGCCTTGGCGATGGAGCCCAAGGTCCTGCTGCTGGACGAACCCTTCGGGGCGCTGGACGCGCTGACCCGCGCGCATCTGCAGGACGCGGTGATGGACATCCATGCCCGGCTTGGCAACACGATGATCATGATCACCCATGACGTGGACGAGGCCGTGCTGCTGGCCGACCGCATCGTTATGATGACGAATGGCCCGGCCGCGACCATCGGCGAGGTGCTGGAGGTGCCGCTGGCCCGCCCGCGCGACCGCATCCGGCTGGCCAGTCATCCCGACTATGTGCGTGCCCGCGAAGGCGTTTTGCGCTTTCTTTACGAACGCCACCGCTTCGTCGAAGCTGCGGAGTAAGCCCATGACAAAGAAACTTGTGGTAATTGGGGCGGGCATGGCGTCGGGGCGGATGCTGGAGCATCTGTTCGAGGCGGCTCCCGGCCAGTGGGACGTGACGCTGTTCAACGCCGAGCCGC
>NZ_JBKGUN010000044.1:0-5303 GCF_046462195.1 Paracoccus sp. (in: a-proteobacteria)
CACACCCAGAACTGCAAAACGAAAAGGTGGTAAGCCATGGCGCTTGATTTCAGCACTGCGACTGTGAAGGCATGGCGCCGCGAGAACGGCCGCGTCGGCGTGCGCAACCATGTCCTGATCCTGCCGGTCGACGACATCTCCAACGCGGCTTGCGAGGCGGTGGCCAATAACGTCAAGGGCACGCTGGCCATTCCCCATGCCTATGGTCGCCTGCAGTTCGGCGAGGACCTGGAACTCCATTTCCGTACCATCATCGGCACAGGCGCGAACCCCAACGTCGCTGCCGTTGTCGTGATCGGCATTGAGCCGGAATGGACCAAAGTTATTGTTGACGGCATCGCCAAGACCGGAAAGCCTGTCACCGGCTTCTCGATCGAGCAGAAGGGCGACTTCGAAACGATCCGCCAAGCCAGCTGGAAGGCCAAGGAATACGTCCATTGGGCGACTGAACTCCAGAAGGAGGACTGCCCCGTCAGCGACTTGTGGGTGTCCACCAAATGCGGCGAAAGCGACACCACGACTGGCCTGTCGTCCTGCCCAACCGTTGGCAACATGTATGACAAACTGCTGCCGCACGGGATCTATGGCTGCTTCGGTGAAACCTCGGAGATCACTGGGGCTGAGCACATTTGTGAAACACGCGCGGCCAATCCGGAGGCTGCCGAAAAGTTCAAGACGATCTGGAAGGCTTATCAGGACGATGTCATCGAACAGTTCAAGACTTCGGACCTGTCAGACAGTCAGCCGACCAAGGGCAATATCCTGGGGGGTCTGACAACCATCGAGGAAAAAGCTCTGGGCAATCTGGAGAAGATCGGAAAGTCGTCGACATATATCGACGCAATCGGGCCTGCGGAGACGCCGGAAAAGGGGCCGGGCCTTTACTTCATGGACAGCTCCTCCGCGGCAGCAGAGTGCGTGACGCTGATGGCAGCGGGTGGCTACGTGATCCATACCTTCCCGACCGGTCAGGGCAACGTGGTGGGCAACCCTATCGTTCCGGTAATCAAGATCTCCGGGAACCCGCGCACGCTGCGGACCATGTCCGAGCATATCGATGTGGACGTTACCGGGGTGCTGACGCGCGAAATGACAATCGATCAGGCCGGTGACTCGCTGATCGAGATGATCATGCGCACTGCCAACGGGCGTTTGACCGCCGCCGAGGCTTTGGGACACCGTGAATTCTCGATGACCAAGCTTTACCGCAGCGCCTGATTGTGCACGCCTGCCGCGCCTTTGAGGAGGGGTGCGGCAGGCGCAGGTTTGTTCAGATGACCACAACAAGGGAGGAGAAGACCATGATCGGAACGACGACACGGCGCCTGATCGGCGTGGCAGCCCTAGCTTTGATGAGCGGGGCAGGAGCCGCTCTGGCCTACCCGGACGGACCGGTGACCTATATCATCCCGTTCAACGCGGGCGGCGAAAGCGACGTGACCGCGCGTTATCAACAACCGCACTTCAGCAAGATCACCGGTCAGGACCTGATCGTTCAGTATCTGCCAGGAGCGGGTGGAGCCCAGGCATGGGCAGGCTTGAACGGCATACATGGTGATGGCCAGACGATTATGGGCACCAACCTGCCGCATATCATCCTGCAGCCCATGCTGCAGGATCCGGGCTACACAACTGAAGACATCACCAACGTCTACATGTTCCACTTCACGCCTGACGCGCTCATGGTCAGCAAGGACAGTCCGTATCAAACAGTCCAAGATGTCATTGACGCCGCTAAAGAGATGCCCGGCGGTATCACGGCGGGGGGATCGGCCACAAATTCAGCCAATCACGTCGCCAACCAGGTCTTCATGAACGAGACCGGCGCGGAGCTGACCTATATCCCTTATACTGGCACCGGTGCGACTGAAACGGCACTGGTGGGCGGCGAGGTCGATGTGCTTTGGGGTTACACAACCGTTGCCGTGCGTCAGGCTGATGCGACACGCGTTCTTGCTGTTGCAACAGAAGAGCGCCATCCGCTGTTTCCTGATGCTCCCACTTTCAAGGAGTTGGGGATCGACATGGTCGGCGGCGCGTACCGCGGCATTGGTGTGCCGTCCTCGACCCCGGAAGAGGTTCGCCAGCAATTGTCTGACATCATCGGCCAGATCAACGCCGATCCTGCATTCCGCAAGCAGATGGAAAACGACGGTTATGCTCTGATCGACGTGCCTTATTCTGAAATGGACGCATTCATGGCTGAACGTGTCGAAGCTTATACGGCTGTCGCTGAACAGTTGAAGTCCCAGCAGTAACCCTGAACCCGAGCGGATCGGGCCGCTTTGCCAAGCGGCGGCCCGGCTTTGCGATCTCGCGAGCCAAAAGGGGACAACCATGGCCAATGCGGCAAGTATTCTGTTCGAAGCGCTCAGCCCGATGAACCTGCTTCTGGCTCTGCTGGGGGTTCTTGGCGGAACCATCATTGGAGCGCTACCGGGATTGTCGGCGACAATGGCGATTGCCGTACTGGTGCCCTTCACTTTTGTCATGGATCCGGCGTCTGGCCTGATCATGCTGGGCGCCATCTATACCGGCGCTGTGTATGGCGGCGCCTTTGCGGCGATCCTGGTCAACACCCCCGGCACCCCAAGTTCCATTGCGACCACTTTTGATGGTTACCCCATGGCCAAGCGTGGAGACGGCGATCTCGCTGTCACGCTGGCCACCATCGCCAGCGTCTTTGGTGGCCTTGTCGGAGCCATCCTCCTGATCACTCTGGCCCCGAAGCTGGCCACTCTGGCGCTGGCTTTCCAATCAACCGAGTATTTCTGGTTGGCGATCCTGGGGTTGACCTTGATTGCCACACTCTCCGAAGGCAACCTCATCAAAGGTCTTATCGGCGGTATGTTCGGGTTGTTCCTGTCGATGATTGGCGTCGCAGTCATCGGTGGAGATACGCGCTTCACCGGAGGCATGCCTTCGATGTTGGGGGGGATCGACATCGTGGCCGCCCTGATCGGACTTTACTGTATTCCGGTCTTGATCGGCTTGGTTTCCTCGCCAGACCAGCATCTGGACCCCACCGAAGCCCGGGGGTTCCGTCTTTTCGAGGCCCTGGGCATCTCAGCGCGCAATTGGTTCAACCTTGTGCGCTCTTCCTTGATCGGCACCGTGGTCGGCATCCTTCCGGGAGCAGGTGGATCGATCGCCTCCTTGGTGGCCTATGCCGAGGCTCGCCGTGCGTCGCCGCATGCGGCAAACTATGGCAAAGGTGAGCCGGGTGGCATTCTGGCAACCGAAAGCGCCAACAATGCGACCGTAGGCGGGGGATTTATTCCAACGCTGGTCTTGGGCATCCCCGGAACACCTCCGGATGCGGTCATCATGGGCGCGCTGATGGTCCAGGGCATTCGCGTCGGTCCGTCCCTTTTCCAATCGGGTGACGACACGGTCTATGTCTTCATGACCGGCCTCGTTATTGCCACGCTGCTGATGCTGCCGGTGGGACTGATCGTCGGACGCTATGCCTTTCGTTTCATCACGAACGTGCCCAAGGCGATGCTTGTGCCATTGATCGCGTTCATGACCGTGATCGGCAGCTTTGCCATCCATGCCAACCCGCATGATGTCCTGGTAATGGTCGTGCTGGGCCTCATCGGTTGGGCGGCAGGTCGGGCCGGATTTGGCGCCTCGCCAATCGTGCTGGGCCTGGTCCTGGGACAGATCGCCGAGCAGGGCTTCATGCGTGCTTGGATGATTGGCGGTGCCCGCAATGATTTCATGGGGCAACTGCTGCTGAACCGGCCCATCAGCTGGGGGATCGTGGCCCTGATCCTGCTGACCATGTGCCTGCCACTGCTACGAATGCGGACAGCGCGTCGCTTGGCTCGTGAGGAAACTTTTGTCCACGAAGCGCCTGTTGATCATCGGCAAGCCGATCGTGCGGGTCTGATTGGATCGGCCGCCTTCCTGGCACTGGCCGTCTGGATGCTCTTGCAGGCACAGGGACTGAGCACCATGGCTGCTGCCTTTCCTTATGCCGTCGGTGCGGTCTTGGCGATTTTGTCCCTGCTCCAGGTCGCCCGCAGCCTGCGCGGCCAGGCGGGCGTCAATGCAGAGGCTGCTGGTCCAGATGGGACGACACGCGGCTTGGTGCTGGGCGCCACTATGCTGGGCTGGGCGGTGATCTTCCCGCATCTGGGTATGTATGTCACTTCGCTGGTCGCCTGCACCCTTTTGATGCTGACCGGCCAGTTTGGCCGTCTGACCGGCCGCCGCCTTGCAGTCTATCTGGTCTGCATCCTGCTGATGGTCAGTGTTTTCTACCTCCTGATGGTTCGGGTTCTGAACGTGCCCCTGCCTCCGGCCTTGCTGTTCTGAGAAAGGAAACGCCATGTCGCGTATTGTCATCACCGAATTCATGGACGAGGCCGCCGTGGCCCGGATGTCTGCCGACCATGACGCGCTCTATGCGCCCGACCTTGTCGACCGTCGCACGGACCTGTTGCAGGCGCTGAAGAAGGCAGAGGTGCTGGTCGTGCGAAACCGCACCTGCGTGGATGCAGAGCTCCTGCAAGCTGGTCCGCATCTAAGGGCTGTGGGCCGACTTGGGGTAGGGCTCGACAATATTGATCTGGAGGCCTGCAAGGCTCGGGGGATCACTGTCTGGCCCGCCACGGGAGCCAATGATCTTGCGGTGGCCGAGTACGTGATCACCACGGCAATGATGCTGTTGCGCGGTGCCTATCTTGCCTCGGGTCGGGTTGCCGCCGGGGAGTGGCCACGTCAGGATCTCATCGGAGGCGAGACCTCGGGTCGCATCATGGGCCTCCTGGGCTTTGGCGCCATTGCCCGCCAGGTCGCGACGCGTGCCCAAGCCATGGGCATGACCGTTATCGCCCACGATCCTCATCTGCCCAATACGGACCCGGCATGGGTTTCGGCTCAAGCGGTTTCCCTTTCGGATTTGCTGGCGCAGTCCGATGTGCTCAGCCTGCACGTGCCCCTGACGCCGCAAACCCGCCACGTGATCAACGCGGACGCGCTGGCAGCCATGCGCGCAGATGCAGTGCTGATCAACGCTGCACGCGGTGGTGTTGTGGACGAGACCGCACTGGCCGACGCACTGCGACAGGGACGCTTGGCCGGAGCCGCCTTGGATGTCTTCGAGGTCGAACCGCTGACGCCCGAGGCCGGAGGCATCTTTGCCGACCTGCCGAACCTCATCCTCACACCGCATATCGCAGGCGTCACTGGAGAGTCCAATGTGCGTGTCAGCAGCCTGATCGCCGACAAGGTTCTGACGCATCTGGCGAAAGAGGACGCGTGATGGCTCACATGACGCTTGATCAGGCCCATGA
>NZ_JBKGUN010000045.1:0-13259 GCF_046462195.1 Paracoccus sp. (in: a-proteobacteria)
GGGGATTGGCATGTGCGCTTCGTCCAAGGCGTTGCGCGAGCGGACGGTTTTAAGCTGCGGCCAAGTATCTTCAATGGATTGCGCGGGAGGCATTTTGTATTGTGCTCGTGCCTATAGAGGATTGCAGCTTTAGGCAGCGGGATGTCGCTCTTTCAATGACGTGAGGATTATGCCATCCGGGGCTGTCACTATTTCAGTCGCGAGTTCTTCAAGCTGAGATTTTAAAACCCGACCAAATGTTCGGGAAATTCTCAATCGGCTTGTCCCAGATTGGTGTGCAAAGCCTCATAAATATAAGCGCCTCAACCGAATTTGTCGTTTGGTCGGAACAATCGCCAAAAGCTGGCGGCTGCGATTTTTGGATCAGTTGAGCAGGCACCACCACCGACTCATCCTTGCCTCCCGACGCTTCCAAGATCAGATCCCCTGAAAGGAGCGCCTTGAATGAAAGCTTGCGATGCCGGGTTACGCGATACGTTGGTCATGCGGCCGCAGTCGGGGGATGAGGCGCAGTCCGGCGGCAACCGGGGCTTTGACGCCCCGGATTTTAAGAAATTTCAGCTGGTGATGGATTCGCGGATGGCCTGCATGTTGCTGCCATAAACAGCCGCTTCCTGAACCGATCCGCCCTTGAAGACGGCAGACCCGGCGACCAGCACATCAGCGCCCGCCTTGGCGACCAGCGGCGCGGTTGTCGGATCGACGCCGCCATCGACCTGGATGTGGATGGGCCGATCGCCGATCATGCCGCGCAGGCGGGCGATCTTGTCGATCTGGCTGTGGATGAACTTCTGCCCGCCAAAGCCGGGGTTCACCGTCATCACCACCACCATGTCGCACAGGTCCAGCAGGTATTCTACCGCCTCGACCGGCGTGCCGGGGTTCAGGGCAATTCCGGCCTTGCTGCCTGTCGCGCGGATCGCCTGAAGCGTTCGGTGCGGGTGGGGGCCCGCCTCGACATGGGCGCTGATCATGTCGGCGCCAGCCTCGGCATAGGCCTCGATGTAGGCGTCCGCGGGGGCGATCATCAGGTGAACGTCCATGAATGTCCTGACGTGCGGGCGGAAGGCCTTCACCGCAGGCGGGCCAAAGGTCAGGTTCGGGACGAAATGACCATCCATCACGTCGACATGGACCCAATCGGCGCCCTGATCCTCGATTGCGCGGATCTCGGCGCCGAAATTGGCGAAATCGGCGGACAGGATCGACGGGGCGATCTTGATCGTGCGGTCAAAGCTCATCGGGCTCTCCTGGGGCTATTCCGCCGCCGCCTGCCTGCTTGCGCGGTCCACGTCAAGCCCGCCCTGAAAGACGCGGCTGGCACGGATGTCGGGCGCGGTCAATGTGGACAGCGTGACGGCATCCAGCGGGCCTTGCGCTTCGTTGAAAAGCCGGTTCGCTTGGCGCAACCGCGCTCGGTCCAGGGCATTGCGGATCGAGCGGGCGTTGGCAAAATGCGGCTGGCGGCGCCGGGCTGCGACATAGGCCGCCATGGCCTCACGGGCGGGGGCATCAAGGGTATAGTTCTGCGTCTGCAGCATCCCTTCGGCGATGAACAGCAATTCGTCATCGCTGTAGTCCGGAAACTCGATATGATGGGCAATGCGCGACCGGAAGCCGGGGTTCGAGGCAAAGAACCGGTCCATGCGGTCGGCATAGCCCGCAAGGATCACCACCAGATCGTCGCGGTTGTTTTCCATCACCTGCAGCAGGATCTCGATGGCCTCCTGACCATAGTCACGCTCGTTCTCGGGACGGTAAAGGTAATAGGCCTCGTCGATGAACAGCACGCCACCCATCGCCTTCTTCAACACTTCCTTGGTCTTGGGAGCCGTATGGCCGATATATTGGCCGACCAAGTCGTCGCGGGTCACCGTCACCAGATGACCCTTGCGGACATAGCCAAGCCGGTGCAGCAGGTCGGCCATGCGCAGGGCCACGGTCGTCTTGCCGGTGCCGGGGTTGCCGGTAAAGCTCATGTGCAGGGTCGGGGTTTCGGTCGCCAGCCCCATCTTGCGGCGGGCCTGATCGACCAGCAGCAAGGCGGCAGTCTCCTTGATGCGCGCCTTGACGGGCGCAAGGCCCACCAGCGTGCGGTCCAGATTCTCGAGCACCTCGCGCACACCGCTTTCGGCAAAGCTTGCGGCCAGATCGACATGGGTGGGACGGTCATCTTCGGTCATGGGAAACCCTCGCGACGGGAAAGGGCCGGGCAGCAGGGAATGCCGCCCGGAAGTGGCCTCAGGCGTAGCGGGCACCTTCGGGTTCGCGCATCGCATAGCTTTCGATCGTGTAGCGGACCACGCGGCCCTCGCCTTCCTGCCGGACCAGGCGGAAGCCCGGCTCGGTCGCGGGGCGGTTGACGATAAAGCTCATGCGGATCGACTCCCATCCGGGCGAGGCGTCGAAGGCGATCACGCGGATGTACTTGCCGCCGTGCAGCTTGCGGCACTCGTTGACCTCATAGACCACCGCTGCCGCGTCCGGATTGTCGAACATCGGGTGGCCCCACATCTCCCAGTAGGTGTTGCGGGGATGGGGATCGTCGGTCCATTCGACCGACACGGCCCAGCCCTTGTCGATGGCATACTGGGCCTGCAGGCGGATGTCGTCGTCCGACAGGTCTGGCAGAAAGCTGAACTGTCCTTGCGTCATCTTCATGGTCATTTCCTTACATCGACACTTCGGGGGTGGGCGCGAAATCGGGGGCGTCGGTCGAGGCATAGTTGAAGGACACGTCCTTCCACACATCCAGCGCCTGCTTCAGCGGCGTGCAGGTGCGGGCGGCGTCCCGCAGGATGTCCTCGCCTTCGTTCCAGATGTCGCGGCCGGCATTGCGGGCAAAGACCATCGCCTCCAGCGCGACGCGGTTGGCCTGGGCACCCGCCGCGATGCCATGCGGGTGGCCGATCGTGCCGCCGCCGAACTGCAGGACCACGTCCTCGCCCAGATAGGTCAGCAGCTGGTGCATCTGGCCGGCATGGATGCCGCCCGAGGCGACGGGCATCATCTTGTTCAGGCTGGCCCATTCCTGATCGAAGAAGATGCCGTTCTCCAGGGCCATCGGGTTCCGTTCCTCGCGGAAGATGTCGTAATAGCCCTTGGTCGTGGCGGGGTCGCCCTCCAGCTTGCCTACCACAGTGCCGGCATGCAGGTGGTCGACACCGGCAAGGCGCATCCATTTGGCAATGACGCGGAAGCTGACGCCGTGGCTGCGCTGGCGGGTATAGGTCGAATGCCCCGCCCGATGCAGATGCAGGATCATGTCGTTGTCCCGTGCCCATTTGGCCATCGACTGGATCGCGGTATAGCCGATCACCAGGTCGATCATCACGATCACGCTGCCGAGCGATTTCGCGAACTCGGCGCGGGCATACATCTCCTCCATCGTGCCCGCGGTGATGTTCAGATAGGTGCCCTTGACCTCTCCGGTCGCGGCGCTGGCGCGGTTCACCGCCTCCATGCAGTACAGGAACCGGTCGCGCCAATGCATGAAGGGCTGGCTGTTGATGTTCTCGTCATCCTTGGTGAAATCGAGACCGCCCTTCAGCGCCTCATAGACGACGCGGCCATAGTTCCTCCCCGACAGGCCCAGTTTGGGCTTGACGGTGGCGCCCAGCAGCGGGCGGCCATAGCAGTTCAGGCGCTCGCGCTCCACCACGATGCCGGTGGCAGGTCCTTGGAAGGTCTTTACATAAGCGACGGGGAGGCGCATGTCCTCCAGCCGCAGGGCCTTCAGGGGTTTGAAGCCGAAGACGTTGCCGATGATCGAGGCCGTCAGGTTGGCGATGGAGCCGCCCTCGAACAGGTCCAGATCATAGGCGATATAGGCGAAGAATTCGCCGAGGCTGTTCGGGACCGGGTCCACGCGATAGGCCTTGGCGCGGTACTTGTCGCAGGCCGTCAGACGGTCGGTCCAGACCACGGTCCAGGTCGCGGTGCTGCTTTCGCCCGCCACCGCCGCCGCGGCCTCCACCGCGTCCACGCCATCCTGGGGCGTGATGCGGAACAACGCGATGATGTCGGTGTCTTTGGGGGTATAATCCGGTTCCCAATAGCCCATCTGGGCATATTTCAGGACACCTGCCGAATAGCGCTGCTTGGCATCCAGCTTCGTGTTGGACATCTCGTTCATGGTATCCTCCCTTCAGGCGGCTTTCGCGCCGGTGATGGCCGGGTCCAAGGCCCCCGACGCATAGCGTTTGGCCATCTCGTCCATCGCGATGACCTTGATCTGGTGGGCCCGCCCCGCCGTGCCGAACCGCTGGAACCGGTCGCGGCACAGATTCGTCAGTTCCTTCATGGCCGGGATCAGGAATTTGCGGGGGTCGAATTCGGAAGGCGTGTCGCGGGCGACCTTGCGGAAATGCCCCGTCATCGCCATCCGGCAGTCGGTATCGATATTGACCTTGCGCACGCCCATGCGGATGCCGCGCTCGATCTCCTCGACGGGCACGCCCCAGGTCTGGGGCATGTCGCCGCCCGCATCGTTGATCAGGTCCTGCAGGTGCTGGGGCACGCTGGAGGAGCCGTGCATGACCAGATGTGTTCCGGGCAGCCGCTGGTGGATCGCCTCGATGACGTGCATGGCCAGGATGTCGCCGTCCGGCTGGCGCGTGAACTTGTAGGCGCCGTGGCTGGTCCCGCAGGCGATGGCCAGCGCGTCGCATTTCGTGCGTGCCACGAAATCGACCGCCTGGTCGGGGTCGGTCAACAGCTGGCTTTGGTCCAGCTTGCCCTCGGCGCCCGATCCGTCCTCGGCCGCGGCCTCGCCGGTTTCCAGCGATCCCAGCACGCCCAGTTCGCCCTCGACCGAGGCGCCGACCGCATGGGCGGCCTCGGCCACCTTGGCGGTGATCGCGACGTTGTAGTCGTATTCGGCAGGCGTCTTCATGTCCTCGTGCAACGACCCGTCCATCATCACCGATGTGAAGCCGTGGCGGATCGCCGACATGCAGGTGGCCAGGTTGTTGCCGTGATCCTGGTGCAGGCAGATGGGGACGCCAGGGTTCATCTCGGCCAGCGCCTCGACCATGCGGCGCAGCATGATGTCGCCGGCATAGCTGCGGGCGCCCCGGCTGGCTTGGAGGATTACCGGCGCATCCACGCTGGCGGCCGCCTTCACGATGGCCAGACCCTGTTCCATGTTGTTGATGTTGAAGGCAGGCACGCCATAGCCATGCTCGGCGGCATGGTCCAGAAGCTGTCGCAGCGTGATCAGCGCCATCAGTCCTCTCCCTTGATCAGTTGCTTGGCCAAGGCCGCAACGGCCTGCGGCGTGATGCCGAAATGACGGTAAAGTTCCGGAGCGGGGGCCGAGGCGCCAAAGCCCGTCATGCCGACAAAGCCGTCCTCGGGGCGCAGGAACAGGTCCCAGCCTTGGCGGATGGCGGCCTCGATCCCAATACGGGGGGCGTTGCACAGGACGCCCTGGCGATAGGCCCGGTCCTGCCGGGCGAACAGTTCGAAGCAAGGGGCCGAGACGACGGCGGCTTGGATGCGCTCCTCGGCCAGAAGGGCGGCGGCGGCCAAGGCGATCTCGACCTCCGAGCCGGTGGCGATCAGCGTCACGTCGCGGGCGACCGGGGTGGCGCGCAGCACATAGGCCCCGCGCGCGCTGCGGTTCGAGGCCTCATCCTCGATCCGGACGGCCGGCAGGTTCTGGCGCGACAGGCACAGGACCGAGGGCGTGGCAGGCTGCGTCAGCGCAATCTCCCAGGCTTCGGCGGCTTCGACCGCATCGGCGGGTCGCAGGACCAGCAGGTTCGGGATGGCACGCAGGGCGGCGATCTGTTCGACCGGCTGGTGGGTCGGGCCATCCTCGCCCAAGCCGATGCTGTCATGGGTCATCACATGGACGACCGGCACCCCCATCAGCGCGCCAAGCCGGATCGCGGGACGGGAATAGTCGGCAAAGGCCAGGAAGGTGCCGCCATAGGGAATGAACCCGCCATGCAGCGCGATGCCGTTCATCGCAGCGGCCATGCCATGTTCGCGGATGCCGTAATGGACATAGCGGCCGCTGAAGTCACCCCGATTGACTGCCTGTATCCCCTTGGTGCGCGTGTTGTTCGACCCGGTCAGGTCCGCACTGCCGCCGATGGTGTGGGGCAGCGTGCGGTTCACCACCTCCAACGCCATCTCGCTGGACTTGCGGGTGGCGACCTTGGGCCGGTCCGCGACCAGCTGGTGGCAGTATTCTGCAATGGCGCTGCGCAAGGCGGCCGTATCCGGTGCGACCTGAGCGGCCAAGAAATCCGTTCGCCGTTCCGATGCCTCCAGGCGCGCCGTCCATTCGCTGCGCGCCTGCGCGCCGCGTCCTGCGATGGCCTGCCATGCTTGGGCGACCTCTATGGGGATCTCGAACGCCGGGTGGGGCCAGTCCAGCGCCACGCGGGCGGCAGCGATCTCCTCGGCGCCCAAGGGCGACCCGTGAACATCATGACCGCCCTGCTTGCTCGGGGCTCCAAAGCCGATCACCGTCCTGCAGGCGATCATTGAAGGACGGTTGTTGGTCCGTGCCGCCTCGATCGCACCCGCCACGGCCTCGCGGTCATGCCCATCGACGGCCTGCACATGCCAGCCGGCGGCGGCAAAGCGCGCCTTCTGGTCGGTCGAGGTGGACAGATCGGTCCCGCCGTCGATGGTGATGCCGTTGTCGTCCCACAGGACGATCAGGCGGCCCAAGCCCAGATGCCCGGCCAGATCGATGGCCTCGTGGCTGATCCCCTCCATGAGGCAGCCGTCGCCCGCGATGACATAGGTCCAGTGATCGACCAGGTCGCTGCCCCAGCGGGCCTCGGCCATGCGTTCCGCCATTGCCATGCCGACCGCGGTGCTGATCCCTTGGCCCAAGGGGCCGGTCGTGACCTCGATCCCCTTGGCATGGCCGTATTCCGGGTGCCCCGCGGTACGCGATCCCATCTGCCGGAAGGCGCGAATTTGGTCCATGCCCATGTCGTCATAACCCAGCAGGTGGTTGATGGCGTAAATCAGCATCGAGCCATGACCCGCCGACATGACGAAACGGTCGCGGTCGGGCCAGCGATGGTCGTCCGGGTCCACCCGCATGAAGCGATGAAACAGCACGGTCGCCACATCCGCCATGCCCATCGGCGCGCCGGGATGGCCGGATTTCGCGGCCTCGACCGCGTCCATTGCCAGGGCGCGGATCGCATTGGCCATCCGCGTCTCCAGCGCGGCATCGATGCGGGTCATCTGGTTCATGGCGTCCTCCTCAGGCGCGTTTCGCGTCGCTGACCAGCCGCAGGATCATCGGCGTCAGGATCAGCTGCATGGCCAGGTCCATCTTGGGACCCGGAACGACGATGGAATTGGCGCGGCTCATCCAGGACCCGTCGATCATCTGGGTCAGGTAGGGGAAATCGATGCCGCGCGGGTTGCGGAAGCGGATCACCACCAGGCTTTCGTCCGCCGTGGGGATCCAGCGCGCGATGAACGGGTTTGAGGTGTCCACCACCGGCACCCGCTGAAAGTTGATGTCCGTCTGGGTGAACTGCGGGCAGATGCAGTGCACATAGGCGTGCATCCGGCGCAGGATCGTGTCGGTCACGGCCTCGGTGGAATAGCCCCGGCTGGCCTTGTCGCGGTGGATCTTCTGGGTCCATTCCAGATTGATGACCGGAACCACGCCGATCTTCAGGTCGGCCAGCACCGCCAGATTGACCCGGTCGTTGACCACCGCACCGTGCAGCCCTTCATAGAACAGGACGTCGCTGCCGTCCTCGAAGGGCGCCCAGCCGGTAAAGGTGCCGGGCGCGGCGCCCCAACGCTCGGCCTCCCGGTCGTCATGGACATAATGGCGCGTCTCGCCCGTGCCAGTCTCGCCATAGATGCGGAAGATGTCTTCCAGCTTTTCCAGTTCGTTGGCATCATAGCTGAAATGGCTGAAGGTCGCGTCGCCCGCCTCCAGCCGGCTGGCCAGTTCCGCCTTCATGGCGGCGCGGTCATGGCGGTGAAAGGCGTCGCCCTCGATGCTGACGGCGGTAATGCCCTCGCGGCGAAAGATCTGGTCAAAGGTCGATTTGACCGTGGTGGTGCCCGCGCCGGACGAGCCTGTGACAGAGATGATGGGGTGCTTCTTGCTCATGGGTACCTCAGGCGCGGAAGAGGCCGCGATGGCCGAAGAGGGCCGAAACCTCGGCCTCGGGCAGGTCGTGATAGGCGGCCACGCGATCGACCTTGTCGGCGCTGCCGAAGACGAAAGGGGTGCGGCCATGCAGGCTGGTGATGCGGGCGTCCAGGATCGGCAGGGCCCCGTCGGTGGCCCGTCCGCCCGCTTGTTCGATCAGGAAGGCGATGGGCGCGCATTCGTACAGCATCCGCAGGCGACCGCGTTCGTATCCCTGCCGCCCGTCGGCGGGATACAGGAAGATGCCGCCGCGCATCAGGATGCGGTGTGCCTCGGCCACCAGGCTGGCGATCCAGCGCATGTTGAAGTTCTGTGCGCGCGGTCCGTCGGCACCGGCCAGACAATCGTCGATATAGGCACGGATCGGGCGCGGCCAGTGACGATAGTTCGAGGCGTTGATCGCGAACTCGAACGAGCAGTCGGGCATCGCGAGGCGGCCCTGCGTCAACTCGAACCTGTGCGTGTCGGGGTTCAGGACATAGGCCTGCACCCCTTGCCCAAAGCTGACCATCAGCGAGCAGCGCGGCCCATAGATGATGTAGCCGCCTGCCAGCAGGTCGCGGGCCGGGCGCAGAAAGGTGGCTTCGGCGTCGTCTTCGGCCGGGTAGATGGCAAAGATCGTTCCGATCGAGACGTTGGTGTCGATGTTGGACGACCCGTCCAGCGGGTCGATCGCCAGGGCCAGCGCAGCATCGGACTGCATGGCCACCGGGACCTCCTGCTCCTCGCTGGCATACCAGCGCAGACCTGCCGTCTGCAGTGCCTTCATGAACAGGGCGTCCGCCTGCACGTCCAAGGCCTTCTGGTCGTCGCCATCGCTGTTGGTTCCGATCTGGGTCGACAGACCTGCGCCCCCCTTGCGGATGATGCGGGACAGCGAGGCTCCTCCTTGGGCCAGCGCCTCGATGACGGGGCGGAACCGCTGGGGGATCTGGGTCGTGTCGATGCTTGGCTCGGTCATCGGCCCCTCCCTTGGCGTCGATCGGCATGAAGGGAGATTGACAGCAGAAAGGCTTTCGGAAAATTTAAAAGTGCAGAACGATGATTAAGGGTAGCTGAAGATGCGAATGGATGCCTTGACCTTGCGCCAGCTTCGCGCCCTGCGCGCCGTCGCCAACAGCGGCAGCCTGACCCTAGCCGCGTCACAGCTGAACCTGACTCCGCCAGCCATTCACAGTCAGCTGAAATCACTGGAAGATCAGGCGGGGGCCGCCCTGCTGCAGCGCGTGGAGCATGGTGTCTTTCGCCCCACCCCGGAAGGGGAAGCGCTGCTGCAGGCCGAGGCGCAGATTGCCACTGCCTTGGCGCGTGCCGGACGCGAAGTCGCAGCGCTGCGTCAGGGGCACAGTGGCAATGTGGTCCTGGGGGTAGTTTCCACCGGCAAATATTTCGCGCCTTTTCTGGTCGCCACCCTGCTGCGGGCCTTGCCACAGATCGAGGTGACGCTGCGCATCGGCAATCGGGACGCCATTCTTGCAGCTTTGGCGGGGGATGAGCTTGATCTGGCGATCATGGGACGTCCACCCCGAGAGCCTGCCGTCATTGCCGATCCGCTGGGCCCGCATCCTCATATCATCATTGCCGCGCCCGACCATCCATTGGCCAGCCAGGATCCGGTCACACCGGGTGATCTGCTGACCCAGACCTTTCTTTCACGCGAGGAAGGCTCGGGCACGCGCATCCTGATGACGCGCTTTCTGGACCGTATCGGCGAGGGAGCGCCATGGCGTGCGGTCGAGATGGGCACGAACGAGACGATCAAGCAGGCGGTGATCGCGGGTCTGGGAATCGCGCTGATCTCTCAGCACACCTGCACCGAAGAATTGCGTGCAGGGCGCTTGGTTGCATTGTCGGCCATTGGCTTGCCGATCCAGCGGAGCTGGTATCTGCTGCATCGGGCCGATCGCGCGCCCAGCCCTGCGACCGAACGGATCCGCGCCAGCATCACCGCCCTCGGCGGCAGTTTCCTGCCGCAGCTGAAGCCAAACCACTGAGGGCCCCGTCGATGCGGAGGTGCCGGAAGGTTTCCGCACCTCACCTGCACAGGCGCTGCAAAGCCCCCTCCAGCAAAGGCACCTGTTCGGGCCGCGCGCGAAACGGCGGGAGCGGGCAGAGCAGCCTTGAAAGACCTTCAAGGCTGCTCTGCCCGCCGTTCCGATTCGAGGAAGCAAAGAGACTTGGTGCCTGTCATTGCCTTTTCCTTCGAGGAATCAGACAGGGTCGCGCAGGGCAGTGACGTCGTCTGCCAAGGCAGAGCCTCCGCCTTCAAAGACCAGACGGGCGCCATCCGCACCGACCTGTGCCTCGACAATCCGGGCATAGGCGCCAGCTTGGCTGTCCTGGATCTTTTCACCGGCCCGCCAGCTTTCAACCGAGAAGCTGTAAAGACCATCGGGCAGCTTGCCGCCCCCCTCGGCGCGGCCGAACCAGTCGATCTGACCTTCGCCCGGCCCGATCTCTTCTCGGGTGATCTCGCGCCCCGCGGCATCGCGTGTGACCAACTGCACGCTGTCGGCCAGCCCGTGAGGAGCCACGTCCAGCGTGATCGGCTTGTCGCCGAACCAGACGGGTGCGGTCGTTCGCGCCTCCTTGCCGATCCATCCGGCAACGCCGCCGATGCCTGACTGGCCGGCCATCCGCGCAAGGTACTGGTTGCTCAGCGCCTGCTGCTCTACTCCCGCGAACGTGGCCAACTGGATCGCAAAATCCGTGCCCTCCATCGGGTTCAACGGGTCCTGGTTCTTCAGCTGCGCTGTCAGCATCTTCAGGAACGTCTCGAAATCGGCTCCCGCGCCTGCTCCTGCCATGCCCGAGGCCGGGGCCGTGACCGTGCCGGCACCAAGGCCGGAAATGGCATCAACCATGAGTTTCTCCTAATATCTGACATCGATGCGCCGGTCACCCGAGGGGGTCGGAGCCAACTGGACAAGGGTGGCGGGGGCGGGAGCCGCTTCATCAGGCTCGCCGGAGAGTGGGGCTGCCGATTCGGACCATCTGGTCCCGGGCTGGTCCTGTCGGAAGTTCATCAGGCCTGTCTCCACGCCGGCCTCCTGCAGCTGTTGGGTCAGCATGTCGGCATTGCGGCGAACAAGATCGAGCGTTTCTGGCCGCTCGGCCCAGATGGTCAGCTGACTGCGATCATGGCCGCTGAAGACCAGGCGGATCCGGCCCAGCTCTTCGGGTGCCAAGGCGATTTCGGTGCTGTCGGCACGTGTCGTCACCAAGGCTTGGGTAACCTGCTGCAGAACCGGACGCGGGTCTGGCTGGGACGATGTTCCTGCAGGGGCCATTCCGGCCGCTTCGCGCGCCATTATCCGCGCCTCGGGCTGCTGGAGCGGGATTCTTGGTTCAGCCAAAGCCGAATCGGGCAGGGCTGTTATCAATTCCGGTGCTAGTGTCATGCTCTTCTGAACAGCTTCGGCCTGACTGGTCGGCTCGGTTTTGGTGGCCGAGGGAGCGGATGCCGCGAATTCGGCCTCGTTTCCGGCAGGCGGAACGGGTGATTGACCCAGTGCCGTCAGCTTGCGAGAGGCGTGAACCTCACGCGCAGTTGCCAAGGCCGGACCGTCGTCCCCCGGTGTGGTGCCACTGGCCTCTATTTCTTGCCCGGAAGGGGTAAAGGGCATGGCCTGCTTTACAGCATCATTGGTTGCTGTCGTTCGGTCTTGGGCCAGAGCGGCTCCGGTCAGCATATCAGAATCGATTGTTTCGGCTGGTTCGGCTCCCGCAGTGGCCGCTGCGGCTGGTACGCTGCCAGATGCACCTGCCTCTGGCAGAGTTTCTGCCTCGCTGACCGTGGCATTTGCAACCATTGTGAGTATCGCAACGGGCACAGACACATCAGGCATCGCCGCCAGTGCCAGTTCGACCTCTTCCGGCAGTTTTTGTGATTCCGGCTTCGTAAATCCGCCGCTGATGCCCGAGCTTTCTTCCAGCCAGCGCGCCAGCGCATCAACCGGCAACTGCGGCATCTCAGACGTGGGCGCAATTTGCAGATTCGGCACCGAAGGGAGCGCCCGCATCATGGTCCAGCCGGTCGCTGGCAATGCCACCTCTGTCATGGCCACGGGCTGCGTCACGAGGGCCGACCAGTCTTCGGCTGCTGCCTGATCCGAAGCTGGATCAAGCAGACTTGGCATTCCCGTCGACGCACCCTCTGCCGACAGATTGCCGCGCGGCAGCCAGTTCGCGTTCAGCTGAAAGTCCGACATCCTTGCCCCTCTCGTTTTTACCGTCTTATCGTTGATTTCTTACCAATTATTTACCGGTTGTTCCTAATCTCGGGGCATCGTCGAATTATCGGGACAGCATCATGCAAATCGAATCCATCGCTTCTGCGCAGGCTCCGGCTGCGCGGCAGGCAGCGGTCGCGGATCAACTGGAGCAGGCGTTTCTGGAAGAAATGCTCAAATATTGCGGGCCGGGTGCCATGCAGGGCGAATTTTCAGGGGGCGCGGGCGAGGATCAGTTCACCAGCTTCCTGACACGCGAACAAGCCAGCCAACTGGCCAGCCGGCTGGACCTCGGGTTCGGGCGGATGCTGGCAGGACAGGCCCAATGAGCCGCCTGTTGACCCGGCAGATCAGCCAGACCCGAACCGCACTCTTAAGGGGTGACATCCAAGGCGCCTTGGGCTGCCTCGACGAGATGACAGCGCAGGTGGCGCGTCACGGTATCGATGACGCCACGCGTGAGCGGCTGGAGCCTGCGCTGACCGATCTGCGCGAACTGGCGCAAGCGTCGCTGCAGGGGGCTCGACAGGCCGCCGAGCAGGTGCGCGCCATTGTTCAGGCGGCACGCAGCCTGCAGACATATGACTCTCGCGGCCATCGTCTGGTCACGGCAACCCAGGCCGCCAGCCCGCAGCGGTTTTGATAAAATGCGTCAGAAGGTTTGTTTGGTGAAATGAGGGGAATTCACTAGTTGTCAATCACCGGCAGATAGAACGGTGACATGCCAGCAACGGCAGCGGGCCACGGCGCCCGAACGGTCAGAAGGCCCTCTTCCCACACCCGGTGCAAAGCACCTTAGGAGAACGACATGACCAGCATTCTGACCAACAACAGCGCCATCGTTGCCCTGCAGACCCTGAAATCGGTCAACGCCC
>NZ_JBKGUN010000046.1:0-18056 GCF_046462195.1 Paracoccus sp. (in: a-proteobacteria)
TGAAGCTGAGGGTCGTGTTGTCGACCAGCCAGACGGCGGTGGCCTTGGCCATCAGCGGCTTGCTCATGTCAGTCTCCTTCGCGTGTCTTTGTGTGCCCCGAACATGGGCGGCTTGGCCGGAAAAACGGCTTCGGCGGGTGCCATTCCACGTTTTCGGGGGGAATTGCCGGCCCATATAGCGTTTTCGCGCCGCCGGTAAAAGAGGATTCGCACATTTCCCCGATGCAGTGCCATCGTGCAGCCGCTAGGATCACGTTCATGCGCCTGCTTGCCCTGTCCCTGATGGTTCTGCTGTTCCCCCTGCCCCTTCGTGCAGGCGACGTGCCGGGACAGTTCGATTATTATGTCCTGTCGCTCAGTTGGCAGCCCGGTTGGTGCAGCGCCACCGGCGATGCCCGAAACGCCCCCGAATGCCGCAAGGGCACTACCCGCGCCTTTGGGGTCCATGGCCTCTGGCCGCAGCACGAACGCGGTTGGCCGCAGGACTGCGCCGTCGACGAGCGCGATCCTTCGCGGCGCGAAACCCAAGGGATGACGGACATCATGGGGTCGGCGGGACTGGCGCTTCACCAATGGCGCAAGCACGGGCGCTGTTCGGGCCTGTCGGCTGCGGACTATTACCTGGCCACGCGACAGGCCCTGGACAGCATCACCATTCCGACAGTCTTTCAGCAGCTGCCGCAGGACGTCACGCTTCCTCCTTCCGTGGTCGAGGAGGCTTTCCTTGAACTGAACCACGGCTTCGGCGCGGACGGCATCACCGTGACATGCCGGGATGGCGCGCTTGCGGAACTGCGTCTTTGCCTGACCAGGGATCTGCAGCCCCGCGATTGCGCGCCAGATGTCCGGCGCGACTGCACGGCCAGCCGCATCCTGATGGAAGCCCCACACTGATCGCTGCACCCCAAGATGGCTCGGGTGCCTTGCTCATCGCCAGAAAGAACCACCGCCGCGCCATCGCCTCCCTTGCCCGTGGTCAGGCGCCTTCACCCGCGACGTTCAGCACGATCTTTCCGATATGGCCGCTGCTTTCCATGCGCTCATGGGCCTGCGGAGCCTGGGACAGGGGAAACTCGCTGTCGATCGTGACCTTGACCGAGCCTGCGGCAATCAGCGGCCACAGCTGCTTGCGGATCTCGTCGGCGATCTCGGCCTTGGCGACCTCGGATTGCGGCCGCAGGGTCGAGCCGGTGACGGTCAGCCGGTTCACCATGATCTGGGCAAAGTTCAGCTCGACCTTCGGACCCTCCAGAAAGGCGATCATCACCAGCCGGCCATCCAGCGCCAAGCTGCGGATGTTGCGGGGAATATAGCTGCCGCCCACCATGTCGAGGATCAGGTCAGCGCCTCCTGCCTCGGTCAGGACCTTGGTGAAATCCTGGTTGCGATAGTTGATGGCGGTCGCACCCAACGCCTCGATCGCGGCACATTTCTCGTCGCTGCCGACCGTGGCAAAGACACGGGCGCCCAAGGCGCGGGCGATCTGGATCGCCATCATCCCGATCCCCGACGTGCCGCCGTGAACCAGAAACCGCTCGCCGCCTGTCAGGCGGCCACGCTGGACCACGTTCGACCAGACGGTGAAGGCGGTTTCCGGCAGGCAGGCCCCTTCGCGCAGCGTCAGCCCCTTGGGGATGCGCAGGGCGTGATCGGCGTGGCAGACGGCATATTCGGCATAGCCGCCCCCGGGCAGAAGGGCGCAGACCTGCTCGCCCTTTTTCCACCGGGTGACTCCGGCGCCCATGCCGACAATCTCGCCCGAAGCCTCCAGTCCCGGCAGATCCGAGGCACCGGGCGGCGGCGCATAGCTGCCCGCGCGCTGCAGCACGTCGGGACGATTCACCCCGGCATAGGCGATCTTGATCAGGATCTGGTCGTGACAAGGGACCGGCACGGGGCGGGTCGTGGGGCGCAGCTGGTCGGCGGCACCGGGGGCGGCAATTTCGATTGCCGTCATCGAATCAGGAAACATGCGAACTCCTCAGCGGGTCTTGCCGGGCAGAACCCGGTCGCGGGGGGCGCGGATCCACCCAAAGGCCGCATTGGCCAGCATGGCGGCGCCCGGCAGGTTCTTCAACCGTGCCTTGACTGTCTCGAAGCCCATCACGCCGTCGATGCGCCGGTCGAGAAAGGCGCGTGTGTCGGTATAATTCTCGGAATCGTCCCCCAGCCAGAACAGCACTGTAGCTGAAATGACGGCGGACAGCGTGGCGCGCTTCGAATACCAGTTCACGTCCTGCGACCGGTCGCCCAGCGCGGTCCAGATCACATCCGCCGTTTCCCACACCAGCCGGGCCGCAAGCGCCGCGTTCTGCGGCAATGCCAGAGTGGCCGCGCCTGCGCGGACGAGTTCAGGATCGACAAGCTGCAGCCTGCGCCAGACCGCCTGCGCAATGCGATCGCGAAAACGCCCTTCGGGCGGGGTTTCCGCCAGCGATCGGCGCAGCGTCTCGTCGGCACGGCGGTGATAGGCGGCGGCAAGGCCCGCGCCCCCTTGCGGGAAATGCACACGGATCAGGGCGGGCGACATCCCGATGTCGCGGGCGCCCGCCGCCAACGCATTGTCGTTCATGCCCTCGAACGGGACATGGATCAGCGCGGCCTCCAGCAGCGCGTCGCGGTCGGTCTGGGTCATGTCACACCTCTTCTGGACAAATGCGTCCGCTGCTGCTAGGGGGACGCTTCCTGCAATCTATCAACTCTAACCTAGGAAGGTGGTGACAACCACATGCAGGTCAATGTTCGCGACAACAACGTCGAACAGGCGCTCCGTGCCCTGAAGAAAAAACTTCAGCGCGAAGGTGTCTTCCGCGAAATGAAGCTCAAGCAGCATTTCGAGAAGCCGTCGGTCAAGAAAGCCCGTGAAAAGGCCGAGGCCGTTCGCCGCGCCCGCAAGCTGGCTCGTAAAAAGGCACAGCGCGAAGGCGCGCTGTAAGGCGACGCGATCAGCGTAATCAGAAAACCCCCGTGACTCCGTGTCGCGGGGGTTTTCAATTCAAACGGGGATCGCGGTGGTGCGGAACACGGTGCGCAGGGCAAAGCTCGAATGCATCTGCGCCACGCCCGGCAGGCGCGCCAGGTGCTGGCGGTGGATCCGGGCAAAGTCGTCGGTATCCTCGACCACGATCTTCAGCAGGTAATCGGCCGTTCCGGCCATCAGGTGGCATTCCAGCACATCCGGAATGGCCCGCACGCCCCGCTCGAAGGCATCCAGAACCTCGTCAGCCTGCCCGGACAGGGTGATCTCCACGAAAACGGTCGTCTGGCGGCGCAATGCCCGTGCATCCAGCAGCGCGACATAGCCTGATATCACGCCCGCCTCCTCCAGCCGCTGGACGCGCCTGTGGCAGGCCGAAGGAGACAGGTGCACCCGGACAGCCAGTTCGGCATTGCTGATTCGGCCTTCTTTCTGAAGAAGGCCAAGGATGCGGCGGTCGATTGCGTCCAGTTCGCTCATGGGAACACATTCTTCGAAATTTTTCGGCTTTTCCAGCAGCTTCTTCGACAAGGTCCGGCAATCGGACGACAGCTTCGCAGCACCTTGCAGGCGCAGGCTGTCAGGATAAGAGAAATGGAGGAGAGAGAAATCATGAAGATCGGATGTCCGTCAGAGGTCAAGCCGCAGGAATTTCGCGTGGGCCTGACGCCCGCTGCCGCGGCCGAGGCGCTGGGGCGCGGCCACGAGGTGTGGGTCCAGGCCGGCGCTGGCCTTGGCGCAGGCTTCACGGATGACGATTACCAGGCCGCGGGTGCAACCATCGCCCCGGACGCCTCGGCGATATTTGAAACGGCCGACCTGATCGTCAAGGTCAAGGAGCCGCAGGCGGCCGAACGCAAGATGCTGCGCAAGGGCCAGGTTCTGTTCACCTATCTGCACCTGGCCCCGGACCCCGACCAGACTCGCGACCTGATGGACAGCGGTGTCACCGCCATTGCCTATGAAACCGTGACCGATGCGCGGGGCGGCCTGCCCCTGTTGGCCCCCATGTCCGAAGTCGCAGGGCGGCTGGCCCCCCAAGTCGGGTCATGGGCCCTGCAAAAGGCCAATGGCGGACGTGGCGTGCTGATGGGCGGGGTTCCCGGTGTGCGACCCGCGAACGTCGTCATCATCGGTGGCGGCGTCGTGGGTGCAGCCGCCGCCCGCGTGGCGGTCGGAATGGGGGCCAATGTGACGGTCATGGACCGGTCGCTTCCGCGCCTCTCCTATCTGGACGATATCTTCATGGGCAAGCTGACCACGCAATTCGCCAGCGCGGCGGCAACGGCCGAAGCGATTAGGTCAGCCGACATGGTGATCGGCGCCGTCCTGATCCCCGGAGCGGCGGCGCCCAAGCTGGTGACGCGCGAACAGCTGTCAACGATGCCGCAAGGGGCGGTGTTGGTGGATGTGGCCATCGACCAAGGGGGATGTTTCGAAACATCGCGCGCCACGACACATCAGGACCCGATCTACGAAGTCGATGGCATCGTTCACTATTGCGTCGCCAACATGCCGGGCGCTGTGGCACGCACCTCGACCCAGGCGCTGGGAAATGCCACGATGCCGCATCTGATGGCCTTGGCCGACAAGGGATGGCGTCAGGCGGTGAGCGACGACCCGCATCTGCGCGCGGGCCTTTCCACGCACGAGGGACGGCTGACCTCGATCCCCGTGGGTCAGGCCCTTGGGATGGAAGCGGTCACGCCCGAGGCTCTGCTGTCGCTCTGAAACGAAAGGGCGCCTGAACGGTGTCCTGAAATCAGACGGGGTTGGCGCGGTCGGCCAGCAGGTCACGGATTTGAGCCAGCAGCTCCTCTTGCGAGGGGCCGGCGGGAACGGCCTCTTCCTCGACCTTCTGGCGGCGGATGGCAGCGGACTGGATGCGGTTCACGCCCTTGACCAGCAGAAACACGGCCCAAGCCACGATCAGAAAGTTCAGGACCGTCATCAGGAACGATCCATAGGCAAGGATCGCCGCACCCGTCTGACGTGCCACGGCCAGGCTGGCTCCCTCGGGAACGCTGCCTGACAGCAGCAGATACTTGTCGGTAAAGTCGATCCCGCCTGTCAGCAGGCCTAGGATCGGGTTGATCAGGTCGTTCACCAGCGAATTCACGATGCCGGTGAAGGCTGCCCCGATGATGATGCCGACGGCCAGGTCGATGACATTGCCGCGCGCGATGAATGTCTTGAAGTCTTGGATCATGACCTGCTGCCCTTGACTGATGCCCAACGTTTCGGGGCGCAGCATGCGAGGGCAATGCGGATGAATCAACCGCGCAGATCGCAGTCCCGGCCCGCAAGCCGCGCCGGTCGAGTGGATGCGGGCGAAAAATCGCCCGCATCATCGTCGGATTACTGAGCGGCCTCGGGCGCGACCTCGGCCAGCTTGCGGTCGATGACCGCCTTCATCCCGTCCCACGGCTGGTTCTGGACCTTCTCGCCACCGATGATGAAGGTGGGCGTAGCCTCGACCTCGTCGGCGGTGGCGTTCTGCTGGAAGGTCGCGATCAGCTGTTCGACCTTGCCGGTATCGTCCCAGCAGGCGGTCACCTGATCCTCGGTCATGCCTGCCTTCAGGCCGATGCGGCGCAGGTTGGCCGCGATCTCGTCGCCCGAACCGCCGGCCAACCATTCTCCCTGCTCCTCGAACAGCATGTCCGAGACGGCATAATACTTGTCGTCACCGCCGCAGCGCGCCAGGATCCCCGCCCAAAGGCCGACCTGATCGAAGTAGATGTCGCGCTGGACGAAACGGACCTGGCCATTGTCGATGTATTCCGCCTTCAGCTGCGGAAAGACGTCGTTGTGAAAGTTCGCGCAATGCCCGCAGGTAAAGCTGGCATATTCGATCACGGTCAGCGGCGCATCCTCGGCACCCAAGGCGATGTCGGGCAGGATCTCGGGGGCAGGCGCAGCCGCGTCCTGTGCCAGCGCAGGCATGGCCAAGGTCATTGCAATCGCAGTCGCGGCAGAACGAAGAAACATGGAAAGTCCTTTCAAAACTTGCGGGAAGGTCTGGAGGCGACGTTCAACGCCAACCGGGCCATTGCCTCGGCCAGAGTGGGGTCATCGAATTGCTGCGCAACAAGACCGGCCTGCCGGACAAGGGCGGGGTCAGGCGCCTTGGGCGTGTGCGGCGCCTGGGCAAAGCGTGCCTGCCCATCGGCAAAGCCGCTGGCAGCGGTCTGGGTCAGGGTGATGCGCTGCACCGCGTTATAGCCATAGCAGGCGTTCACACGCTCTCGCAGGCGGGGCAGCTGCATCTCGACCATGGGGGCCATGGGGCCGGTGGTCAGCAGGGTCAGCGTGGCCCCGAAGCCGCCACGGCTGTGGCTGATCTTGACCGGACGGGTGACGGCAGCCAGCTGTTTGCCCGCGATTTCAGGCCAATGGGTCAGCAGGCGGGCCACGGCAAAGCCCCGCCCTTCGGCCGCCTTCTGAACGCGGTCGGCCAGAAGCGAGGCCGCCGCCTGAAAGCCGCGGCTGCGACGTCTGGTCGGGGTAGTCTTGCTGCGGGGTGTCTGGGCCATGTTCGCCTGAGCTGATATCACGCCCATATCCTTAGCCAGCCATCCCCCCGGATGAAAGCGCGCCAATCCGACAAAGGCCACATAATTGCGTGACAGCATGGTGATCGCCCCCGACCTTCTGGCCTGGTATGACCGCCACGCCCGCATCCTGCCCTGGCGCGTGCCGCCCGGCGGGCCGCCCGCCGATCCTTATCGGGTCTGGCTGTCCGAGGTGATGCTGCAACAAACGACCGTCGCCGCGGTCAAGGCCTACTTCCTTCGCTTTACCTCGTTGTGGCCCACGGTTCAGGATCTGGCGGCGGCCGATGATGCCCATGTCATGGCCGAATGGGCGGGGCTGGGGTATTACGCCCGGGCCCGCAACCTGCTGGCCTGCGCCCGCGCGGTGACAGCCATGGGCGGCTTTCCGGACAGCCGCCAGGGGCTGATGGGCCTGCCGGGCATCGGGACCTATACCTCCGCCGCCATCGCCGCGATCGCGTTCCAGCAGCCGGAAACGGTGGTCGACGGCAATGTCGAGCGCGTCGTGTCGCGCCTGTTCGCGGTCGAGACGCACTTGCCGCAGTCACGGCCGCAACTGACGGCACTGGCCACGACCCTGACGCCTCAGGCACGTCCCGGCGACTTTGCGCAGGCAATGATGGACCTGGGCGCCACCATCTGCACCCCTCGCAACCCGGCCTGCGCAATCTGTCCCGTCATGGAACCGTGCCAGGCCCGCCAAAGGGGCATTGCGGCCGAACTTCCGCGCAAGGCCCCCAAGGCACCCAAGCCCGAGCGCGAGGGCATTGTCTGGGTCGCTCGTCAGGGTGACGCACTGCTGCTGGAGCATCGGCCGCCCAAGGGGCTTCTGGGTGGGACTCTGGCCTTTCCCTCGGCCCAGTGGGACGGGCGCGACATGCCGGCCCCCGGACCCGCCGATTGGCGAGAGATCGGCCAGGTGCGCCATGTCTTTACCCATTTCGGCCTGACCCTGACGGTGATGTTCGGCATTCTGACCGGAAATCCCACGCGCGGCGAACTGGTTTCCGTGGACCGGATCAACCGCGACGGCCTGCCAGGGCTGATGCGCAAGGTATGGGATATAGCCCAAAGCGAAATCAACGCGTAATATTCGCCCTATGAGCGAGTCGCCCCCTTCTGCCCTGCCGGCCGCGGCCCCCTTCTGGCTGTCGATCGTGCTGATCCCGCTGGTCGCGCTGGCTGCTTGGCTGGGCGGCTGGTGGTGGATCCTGATCCCCCTTTATGCCTGGTACCTGACCAGCGCGCTCGACAGTTTTCTGGACCTGAACGAGGACAATCCCGACCCTGGCACCGCGACCGAACACCTGTTCTGGCACCGCGCCATCACCATCATCTGGTTTCCGCTGCAGTGTGCGGTGATCTTTGGCATCCTTTGGTTTGTGCAAGCGACAGGCCATTTGTCGGGCTGGGAAAAGCTGGGCCTTTTCTTCGGGATCGGCGTCCTGTCCGGCAGCATCGGCATCGTCTATGCCCACGAGCTGCTGCATCAGAAGACATCGCTGGAACGGTGGATGGGCGATCTGCTGCTGGCCAGCGTGCTGTATTCGCATTTCCGGACCGAACATCTGCTGGTTCATCATTCTTGGGTCTCGACCCCGCGGGACGCGGTGTCTGCGCGCTACAACGAGGGGTTCTACCGCTTTTTCGGCCGCGTTCTGATAGATGGGCCACGCAGCGCCTGGAGGGTGGAAACACGGTTTCTGGCCCGGGCCGGACGCAGCCCTTGGGACCGACGCAACCCCTTCTGGCGCTACGCGGTGCTGCAAGGGATGATGCTGGGGCTGGCGCTGGCTTTAGGGGGCTGGACAGGGCTGGGCCTGTTCCTGTTCCAAGCATTTATAGCGGTCTGGCAGTTGGAATTGACGAACTATGTCGAGCATTACGGTTTGTCGCGCCTGCATCTGGGGGACGGCCGGTACGAACCCGTACGCCCCCGGCACAGCTGGAATGCCAGCCATAGGGCGACGAATTGGCTGCTGATCAACCTGCAGCGCCATTCCGACCACCATACCAAGCCTGATCGCCGCTTTCCCTTGCTGCAAACCCATGCACCGGACGAGGCGCCGCAGTTGCCGCTTGGTTATCCGGCCATGACCTTCCTTGCGATGATCCCGCCCTTGTGGCGGCGGCGGATGAACCCTCGCGTCCGGGCGTGGCGCCGCCAGTTCTATCCGCAGATCGCGGACTGGACCCCCTACAACAAGGGGACCCTGCCCATGCCCCGCAACGCTCTTTGACCGCTCAGGTCCCGAAGGCCACATGCCCTTCCGCATCGATCGTCCAGCCGGGGTTCCAGGCGATTTCCCAGGCATGATCGTCCGGATCGGCGACATAACCACGAAAGCCGCCATGCGCCGGCGCGTCGGCCGGGCGCAGGACGCGCCCTCCATGATCGGCAAGCTGCGCCATCAGAACGCCGACCTGGTCGCGGTCAACCACGTTATGGGCCAAGGAAAAAGCGCCTGGCTGCAGCAGACCGGACCTGTTCATGTCCGCCTCCAGACAATCCTTCAGAAAGGTCCCCAGAACAAAGCCGTTCATCTGGTAAAAGACGATCTCCTCGTTCTCGAACACCGGAGACCAGCCGAACCCCTCGACATAGAAGCGGCGCGACCGCACCAGATCCGCCGTGCCCAGCGTGATGACCGAGATCTGCTGCTGCATCGTTCCCTCCCTTGGATCCGGGCAGGCTCGTTTCGACCAGTCTGGGCCTTCCATCAGCAGGGGGTCAAGCACCTGCCTTGCCCGTGCCACTCCGACGGACAAAAACGCCCCGCCCTGCGGACAGGACGAGGCAAGGTGGTCCCGGTGGCCCGAAAGGCCGTGGGACGTGGCGAACGGAAAATGGCGTCAGTTCGGACGGGACACGTCGCCCTCCAGCTCAGCGCGGATCTGCTGGCGCAGGATGTCCAGCGGGATCATCTTGCCCTCGCGCCGGAAATGCCAATAGGTCCAGCCGTTGCAGGAGGGTGCGCCCTCCAGCGCGGCACCGACCTGGTGGATGGAGCCCTTGACGTCGTTGCCGATCAGGCTGCCGTCGGCGCGGACCTTAGCCTTGTGGCGGTTGCCGATGGAAAACAGCTCCTCGCCCGGGCGCAGCATGCCGCGTTCGATGACCTGACCAAAGGGAATGCGCGGCTCGGCCCGCTTGGCGCGGGTGGTGGCGATGGCATCGGTGTCGAAACGGCGGACGCGCGACAGGCGGCGGGTGGCAACCTCGCGATAGGCTTCCTCGCGCTCGATCCCGATATAATCGCGGCCCAGCATCTTGGCGACGGCGCCCGTGGTGCCGGTGCCGAAGAACGGGTCCAGAACCACGTCGCCCGGATTGGTCGTCCCCACGATCACCCGGTGCAGCAGGGATTCCGGCTTTTGCGTCGGATGCGCCTTGTCGCCGGCGGCGTCCTTCAGACGTTCGCCGCCGTTGCAGATCGGCAGGACCCAGTCCGACCGCATCTGTACCCCTTCGTTCAGCGACTTCAGCGCTTCGTAGTTGAACGTGTACTTCGACGTTTCGGATTTCGCGGCCCAGATCAGGGTTTCATGCGCGTTGGTCAGCCGCTTGCCACGAAAGTTCGGCATCGGGATCGACTTGCTCCAGATCACGTCGTTCAAGATCCAGAAGCCCTGGATATTCAGCTCGGCCCCCACGCGAAAGATGTTGTGATAACTGCCGATCACCCAGATCGCACCGTTCGGCTTCAACAGCCGGCGCGCGGCGGCCAGCCAGCCCTTCGTAAAGGCATCATAGATGGCAAAGGAGGAAAACTGGTCCCAGTGATCGTCCACCGCATCGACCCGGCTGTTGTCCGGACGATGCAGTTCGCCCTTCAGCTGCAGGTTATAAGGCGGATCGGCAAAGATCAGGTCCACGCTGCCCGCCGGCAGGCTGTTCATGATGTCGACGCAATCACCCGCGAGGATCTGGTTCAGCGGTAGCGCTGGTACGGAATCCGTACGCTGGTTCCTGGTTTTGGTCATGGTCTGCCTCTGGGGGAAAATGCCGGCTTTGGCCGATCTGATATGCCCCAAAATGATTCAGACCCGATTCGGCGTCAATTTCTTTTTTGAATCAAGCACTTGTTAACGAGGCTTTACACAAGATGTTGTGGACGGGACCAAAGGAGCGCCGATGATGTGGTGTCACCCCCAGATCCAGCAGGGCCTGCCGGTGGGCCAGGGTCGGGTATCCGGCGTTGGTTTCCCAGCCATAGCCGGGGTGCTGTTGCGCCAAATCCACCATGATGCGGTCACGCAACACTTTTGCGATGATGGATGCCGCAGCGATCGAAAGGCAGCGCGCGTCGCCTTGGACAATGGCCTTGGCTGGCCGGTCCAGCGTCTTGGGCAGGCGATTTCCGTCCACCAGCACAAGGCAGGGGCGCTGCTTCAGCCGGGCCACGGCACGGCACATTGCGGCATGAGTGGCGTGATGGATGTTCAGTGTCTCGATCTCGTCGACATCGACATGCACTGCGGCCCAGTCGCAGTTCTGCATCAACCATTCCGCCAGGACCTCGCGCCGCGGGCGCGACAGCTGCTTGCTGTCATTGAGCCCCGGAGGGATGTTCAACGGATCCAGGATCACTGCGGCCGCCGTCACCGGACCCGCCAGCGGCCCCCGTCCCGCCTCGTCCACGCCCGCCACAAGGCGCGCGCCGCGACAAAGGGCGTCATGCTCAACACTGTAGTCGGGCAGGCTCATGCAAGGATCCGCACCGGGTCGATGCGCCGTTCTTCCAGATTCGTGTCGGTGCCCTCGCGATCGACGACCAGAAAATCCGCCGCCCGGTCCAACGGTGTCAGGACACCATGCCAGCAGCCCGCGCGCAGGTTCACCCCGGTATGGGCGGGGACCAGAAAGGCACGCGGCGCTCCCGGGCGGCCGTTTTCATCGGGGGCCACGACCGACAGCCAGGCATCCGGGCCCATCGGCATGAAGGCCTGGCTGCCAAGGGGGTGACGCTCCAGCAGGGTGCAGTCATAGGGCAGGCTGACCGGCTCTGACCGAAAGATCGAGATGATCGCCTCGCCGCCGCCGCGCTCGACCGTGGCCAGCGCGTGATGACGTTCGCACCGGCCGGCATTGATCATGCGGTCGGGGGTGGATCTGGGCTCCAGCACATCCCCGAAAGGGGCGAATGCGGCGGCGGTCAGGGGTTCGATGCGGATCGTGTTCATGGGCGCCCTTCTAGCGTGCCGCAGCCAGCCCGTCGAGGATCAGTCGCATCACGTCGCGCCGTGCGGCAGGGTCGCGCAGAAACGCGGCCTCCTGGCGCGCCGCCTGCGACATGGCCTTGCATTCGGCAGGATGCGCGCGGGCCCAAGCCAGCTTTTCCTCGATATCGACAGCATGACGGGCAATGGGGATGAAGTGCTGCCATGGCTTGAAGCGGTTGGAATAGAACACCTGCCAGCCATCCTGTTCGGCCAGCAGCACCGACCGGCTGTCCAGCGCCGTCATGAAGTTCGACCCGTGGTCATAACCCGTCAGGTACAGCTGATACCGAAAGCGTCGGAACAGGTCGTGCCCCGCCCGCACCGTGCAGAATGGCGCCAGCAGCGGGTCGTCGGCAAGGGAACGAAAGGCAGGAGCCATCACCACGCCCAGATCAAAGTCCGGGTGGCCGAAAAAGCGGCGAACAAAGGCCAGGCGATTGGTGCGGCAAAGACCCTGCCACGCGGCCCGCCGCGCAGGGGCATCCGAAGCCTCGGCCAGCCGCTTCAGCCAGACGTGGGCGGCAGGACCGGGTTTCACGCCATCACGCATTTCGGACCCCGAGATCATGCCGCGCCAGATCAGGCGGTCCTCCTTGTCTTCGAAAGGGACGGTATCGGGGGCAGCGGCAGGATCAAAGCCCGGCAGGCCGATGGCGTGCTGGTCGGGCAAGGGCCAGAGGACCGCGTTGACCGCTCCTTCGCGCCGGTTGTGGCACAGGACGGGGCGATCCAGCGCTTCGCCCTGCGGACTGCCGAACCAGCGCGAATCCTCCATGTCGATCCAGACGGGATCGCGGCGATTCAGCGACAGGATGTCGTTGATGACACCTTCGGCCCGGATCAGCTTGAAGTGCCGCCCGTCACGCGCCAGCGCCAACGGGGGCCCCTCGGACGGGGACAACAGCGTGAACTGACGGGGATTGCCCTGTGGATCGGTGACCGCCCCCCTGCCCCGCAGGCTGCCGTCCCATCGGCATGCAAGGGGCGACAAGCCCGCAAGGCTGCCTTTGGCGGCAGGATCAAGACCTTGCAGGCAGAAGCGGGCGACATCTGCGGCCCAGCCTGCCGGCGCCGAAGGCGGGTCGGGCCGCGTCAACAGGTCGATGACATCCGGCGCTTCAAGAACGGGCCAGTTGTCGAAGGGAAGGACCTGCATCGGCAGGACCGCATCCAGCCGCGCCGCCAGATCGGCAGGGCTGTCCAGATCCGTATCGACGACCAGCAGCCGCGGATCGTCGCGGAACAGCGTGCGCATTGCCTCCAGATGCGTGGCCAGTTGCCGTTGCCAAAGCCCCGGCAGCGCGGCAGGCGGCAAACCGTGGCGAGCCACATGACAGGCCAAGGCTCCTGTTCTCGCGCGCCACAGCGGCCAGCGGTCCTGCGGCGGGATGATCAGCACAAAGCGCGCCTGAGGCAGCCAGTCACGCAGAAAGGCAGCGCAGCGCCAGGCATCGAGCGGCGGACGCCAGTGCGGCTGGTGACGGTAAAGGCCTGCGAACAGCCTGACGTCCGGCCACGCCGCCAGCGGCTGCTGCCCCTGCCCCATCGCGAAATGAACGTCGGCGGCCAGACGGCCGCCCTCGTGGCAAGCCACAGCATGACCATTGGCCCGGAAAAGCTGCGCCAAGGCCGTATCGGCAGGGCCTTCGGGGCCGATATGGACAAAGACGGGGCCCGCCACTCCTCAGCCCGGCAGGCGGTCCTGGCGTGGCAGCAGGACGGTCAGCAGCCCCAGCACCGGGAGGACGGAACACAGCAGGAAGACCGTGCGGATGCCTTGGGCATCGGCCAGCACACCAAGCGCAGCGGCCGCGATACCGCCCATGCCAAAGGAAAAGCCGAAGAACAGTCCTGCGATCATGCCCGTGCGCCCCGGCACCAGTTCCTGCGCAAAGACAACAATGGCCGGAAAGGCCGAGGCAAGGATCAGCCCGATCAGGACGGCCAGACCGCCCGTCGCATACAACCCCACATGCGGCAGCAGCAGCGTGAAGGGCAGCACACCCAGGATCGACACCCAGATCACCGTCAACGGTCCCACCCGGTCGCCGATGATGCCGCCCAGCATCACCCCGCCCGCCATGCCGGCCAGAAACAGGAACAGCATGATCTGCGCGCCCTGCGTGGACAGGCCGAACCTGTCGATGGTGAAAAAGGTGAAATAACTGCTCATCGAGGCGGTATAGATGTTCTTGGTGAAAACCAGCAGCGCCAGAACGGCGATCGCGCGGATCACCACCGGGCGCGGCAGGCGCAGGGACCGGTCTCCTGCCGCGGCGCCGGCCCGGCGGCGCGTTTCGGCCCAGGCGCCCACGCGCCACAGGATTGAAGCGCCCAAGGCCGCCGCAACCGCGAACCAGGCAACGGCGGGCCGGCCCAAGGGCACGACGATGAAGGCCGCCAGCAGCGGGCCAAGCGAGGCGCCAAAGTTGCCCCCCAACTGGAACATCGACTGCGCCGTGCCATAGCGTCCGCCCGATGCGAGACGCGCCACGCGCGAGCTTTCGGGATGGAATACCGCCGAGCCGATGCCGATCAGCATCGCCCCCGCCAGCAGCATGGCATAATGATGGGCGCTGGCCAGCAGCACGACTCCCACCAGCGTCGACCCCATGCCGAAAGGCAGGGAACGCGGCTGCGGGTGGCGGTCGGTGGCCATGCCGATCAGGGGCTGCAACAGCGATGCCGTGACCTGGAATGCAAGGGTCATCACCCCGATCTGGGCATAGGACAATGAGAACTCGACCCGCAGCAGGGGATAGATCGCCGCAAGCATCGACTGCATGATATCATTAATCATGTGGCACAGGCTGATGGCGGTCAGCACCCCCCACGACGTCAGCTGCGCAGGAGACCCGAGGCCCGCTGCCGGGGCCGTGCGCGAGGGAAGGATCTGCATGTTCGGCACCACAAGGTTTTGCACGATCTGCATTAAGCGCATCCGCCAAAAAAGAAAAGTCCGCAGAACGACTTGCCCATATCGGCAAGGTCGAAGAATTTTCAGGATTTTTCCAAAGAACTGCCCAAATAGACAGGTTCACAACGCACCGTTAACCTTTATTACCGTAAACAATAGTGTTTATAAAGTGTGCCGGTATGGCGGATATGCAAACTGAATCTACGGTACAGCTTCGCTCTGCCGGTCTCCATCATCATCGCAAGCGCATGAACACCTGGCAGGCTATCCGGGCAGAGGTGCTGGGCCGCATCCGTTCAGGAGAATGGGCGCCCGGCACGATGATCCCGACGGAACAGACACTTGCGGCCGAGATGGGCTGCGCGCGCGCGACGGTGAACCGCGCCATGCGCGAGCTTGCCGACAGCGGCATCATCCAGCGGCGGCGCAAGGTCGGGACACGCGTGTCCGCCACGGCCGAACGGCGCACCACGCTGCGCCTGCCCGCGATCCGCGAGGAAATCGAGATCATGGGTGCGGCCTGCACCTATATCATGACCGAATGCAGCCTGAGGGCGCCCAGCCCCCAGGCGATGCGTGCCCTGCAGGTGGACGCGGATCATGAACTGCTGCTGGTCACCTCGCGCTATCTTGCCGATGAGCGGCCCCATTGCGCTGAAACCGTCTGGCTGAACCCGCGCGCGATCGATCTGCCCGATGCCACCCTGTTCGCCGAAGAGCCTCCGCAGGAATGGCTGGCCCGCACCCTGCCTGTCGCGCAGGTCAGCGTGTCGGTCCTGGCAGAAAGCGCCGACGGCACCTCTGCGGTCGATCTGGACGTGGAGCCAGGCACCTCGGTCCTGGCGATCGAGCGGGTGAATTCGCTGAACGGGCTGCCGGTGTCCTTCACGCGCCAGTTCTATGCGCCCCGCCACCGCCTGGTGTTTGACGACTGAACGCCCACCCGCCGCTCATGCGGCGGGATCTTCGTCCAAAAGTCCGGCAAAGTGCTGCAGCAGGCGATGCTTCAGCACTTTTCCCGTTGCGGCCGCCGGAAAGGGGCCCGTCAGCACGATCCGCGTCGGCCGCTTGTAGGCGGACAACCGTGCCGCCGCATGGGCTGCCAGCGCCTCGACGGTCACGGCACCGGGCGCGATCAGTTGACAAAAGGCCAAAACATCCTCGTCCCCTCCCTCTCTCGCACGTCCGATGACGGCGGTCTGCAGCACGGCGGGGTGGTCGTTCAGGGCCGCCTCGACCTCGGGCGGATACACGTTGAAGCCGCCGCGGATGATCAACTCCTTGCAGCGGCCCACGATGTGCAGTCGGCCCTGCGCGTCGATGCGCCCCAGATCGCCCGTGCGCATCCAGCCCTGCGCGTCCAGAACCTGCGCGGTGGCCTCCGGGTTGCGAAAATAGCCGCGCATGACATGCGGGCCACGGGTCAGCACCTCGCCCGTCCCGGCCTCGCGGCCGATGCTGTCGTCCAGCGTGACCTCGACCCCCGGCAGAGGGTGACCTGCCGACGGATCGGGATCGCCCTTGGCGTTCGTCGTGATCGTGACGCCCGCCGTGGTTTCCGTCATGCCATATCCGTTTTGCAGCGCGATACCATAAAAGGCTTCGGCCCGGCGTTTCCAGTCGGGGTCCAGGGGCGCTGCGCCGCTGCTGACATAACGCAAGGGGCCGGTCAGGCGGTCCTGGCCCCGGGCGCGGGCCTCGGCCATGATGGCGGCATGCATCTGCGGGACGGCAGGCAGGACGGTGACCCCGTCTTCCAGCGCTTCCAGCACCGCGGCGGCGGCAAAGCGCGGCACCAGCCGCACATGCGCCCCCGCCGACAACCCCGCGCACAGCATCGAGGTCAGGCCAAAGACATGCGTCAGGGGCAGGACGCCATAGATCACGTCATCGGGCCCGATCCCGCGCAAACGGGCCGAGGACTGCCCGCCAAAGATCAGGTTGCCATGGGTCAGCATCACCCCCTTGGGCGTGCCTGTCGTGCCGGTGGTATAAAGGATCACCGCCGGCATGACGTCGCCCGCATCGACCGTTTCGGGCGCGCAATCGAACGGCCCCTCCATGTGCAGGGCCGCCCCGGCCAGCGTCAGGGGACGCGCCTCCCCCGCATGCAGCCGGGCCGGTTCGCTGACATCCGACAGATACAGGACCAGGCGCGGATCGGTATGCGCGGAAATTTTGGCCAGTTCCGGCTCCGTCATGCGGGCATTGACCGGAACCGCCACCGCATCCATCCGGCTGGCCGCCATCAGCAGGACAGGGACCGAGGCCGCGTTTTCGGCCACGATCAGCAGGCGGTCGCCGGGGCGCAAGCCCAGCCCGCGCAGCGCCTGCTCGGTCCTGATGACCAAGTCGTCAAGCGCCGCATAGCTCAGCGTTTCTCCTGTCCAGTCCGTCAGGGCGGGGCGATCGGGACAGGCAGCCGCGGCCCGGTCGAACAGCTGGTGGATGCGGATCGCGTCGGTCATGTTCCCTCGCGCAGTCGTCGGAAATCGGGGGCGCGCTTGGCCAGAAAGGCAGTGATGCCTTCGGCGGCCTCCGGCGCGGCCAAGGCATGGGCCATGGCATCGCGTTCGGCGTCCAGTTGCGCCTCGAACGCGGCGGCCCGCCATCCGGTCATCAGGCGCTTGATCGCGGCCTGCGCCCCGGCAGGCCCCTGCGCCAGACGGTCGGCCAAGGTCATGGCGGCCATGATGGCCTCGCCGGGTTCGGTCAGTTCGTTGATCAGGCCAAGCGCGTGAAGGCGCTCGGCTCCGACAGGCTGGCCGGTCATGACCATCCAGGCCGCCATCTGCGGCGGAAGGCCCGCCCCCAGCGCCGCCGTCAGCCCGCCATCCGGCACCAGGCCAGCATTGACATAGGCGGCCGTGAAACGGGCGTCGCGCCCCGAGATCACCATGTCGCAGGCCAGCGCCAGCGACAGGCCCGCACCGGCGGCCCCGCCCTCGACAACGGCGATGACCGGTCGGGGGCAGTGGGTAATGGCACGGATCAGGTCGTTCAACGCCTCGATCCGGTCACGGCGCTGATCCTCGTCCATCTGCTGGGCGGTGATCAGCGTGTTCAGATCACCGCCCGCACAAAAGAAATCCCCTTCGCCCATCACGATGACAGCCCCGATGCGCGGCTCGTCCGTGGCCATGCCCAGGGCGCGGTGCAGCCCGTCATAGAACTCGGGGGTCAGCGCATTGCGGCGCAGCGCATTGCGGTTTTCCACCACCAGCCGGTCACCCAGGTCGCTGATCTCGCAGTGCGGGTTGGTCATGGGGTCGAAGGGATAGGGGGTCATGCGGGCTCCTGTCGGGACTTGCGAAAAACGCCGGTCGCGGTGGCGATCAGCGTTCCGTCCCCATGCCGCAACTGTCCTTCGATGAACAGGGTC
>NZ_JBKGUN010000047.1:0-16081 GCF_046462195.1 Paracoccus sp. (in: a-proteobacteria)
GGCTTCCTTGGGCTCATCGACATCACAGCGATCCGCCTCTGGCTCCGCTGTTTGTCAACATGACCTAGTGTCCGACGCTGCGGGAAAAGACGTTGATCACGACCACCCCGCCGACGATCATCGCCAGCCCCAAGAGCGCCGGCCTGTCCAGCCGCTGTCCGAAAACGGCAAAGCCGATCAATGCCACCAGCGCCACGCCACAGGCGCTCCAGACGGCATAAGCAATGCCCAGGGGCAGCACCTTCAGGCTGACCGACAGCAGATAGAAACTGGCCAGATAGCAGACAGCCATGCCCAGGGTGGGACCAAGGCGGCTGAACTGCTCGGACCGCTGCAGCAGCGACGTGCCAAGAACTTCGAGTCCGATGGCAAAGGCAAGGGGGACGTAAGGTGACATGGGCGGCAGGGATCCTAGCGTTCTGCGGCGGGAGGCATGCTCCGCGGCTTGCCACCCAGATGACGATCAAGCTCCGAATTGATCTCGGCTCCGATCAGGACGATGGTTGCATTCAGCCACAACCAGGTCATCAGCGCAACGACTGCCCCGAGGGAGCCATAGGTCTCGTTGTAGTTTCCGAAATTGACGGCATACCACGAGAACAGCATCGAGGTGATGACCAGCGCGATTGCCGCAAACACGGCCCCCGGCGAGATCCAGCGCCAGCGGACATCCGGCGCCGCCGGTCCCCAGCGGTAAACAGCGGCAAGCGCCACAACCAGAACGCCGAACATGATAGGCCAGCGGATCACGGTGATCAGCGTCTCGCCTCCCCAGCCGATATGCAGGATCCTGAGAACGGCAGGAACCACGGCAATGACGCCCAGCATCGACGCGATCAGCGCCAACCCGCCCAAGGTAAAGACCATCGCCACCAGGTTCAGCCGGACAAAACTGCGTGTTTCGCGCTGAAAGAAGGCAACGTTCAGCGCGGACAGCAGCGCCTTCATCCCGCCATTCGCAGACCAGAAGGCCACAAGCAGCGCAATGATCCCGGCCGCCGAAAGGGCGCTGGTCGAAGACGAGGCGATGGAGACCACCTGCCCCCGGATGATCTCGAGCGAGCTTTCGGGCAGCAGGTTTTCCATCAGTTCAAGATGGGCCTGAATGGTCGCAGGATCGGCCCAAAGACCATAAAGCGACACAAAGGCCGTGATCGCCGGAAACAGCGACAAAAGGCCGAAAAAGGTGACGCCTCCCGAAACGGAAGTGACGCGATCTTCGCCGATCTGGCGGATGATCGACTTGCCCAGGATCATCAGATCCTGGCGTGTCAGGTCGCGCAGCCGCTTGTGTTTCATGGAAGGGGCAGGCTTGTCCTCGGGCTTGAGGCCGTATTGCTGCCGGGTTTCCTCATCAAGCGGGTCGAAAAGCGCTTCCAGAACGCCATGGGTCCGGGGCATGTCGCGCTCCTTCCTTAGGGTCGGATCACAGGCGGTGCATCCTGTCATCGTCGCGCTGCGCCGGTTCCCGAGCGGGATCCTGAACCGGGTCCGGGCGCTGTCCGGCACCCCCTCGCAGGATGGCCTTCAACTGATCCGCGGCAGTGACGAAATCGCCGACGATCGTGGTGGCCTGCTGGGACACGCCGCGAAAGGCGGTAAAGGCCGCAACAAGCGATTGCGCCACGCCGTTCAGGCTTTGCGAAAGTTCGTTTGCGGTCTTGGTCAGATCCTTTGCCACATTGCCGGGCTGCGGTCTTGCCTTCGCGGCCGCCGCGTGGGGGCGGGCACTGCCGCGTCCGGCCTCGGCCCGCAGCCGGGCAGTCTGGCGCGCGTCCTCGCGAGCCTGGTCCTGAACGCGGCGCCGGATCTCGTCGCGCTCGTCCTCGTCCATTGTTGCAAACCGCGGCGCCATCCGCTGCCGGTCATGATCCCGCGACGACCGGCGGGGAGCGGGATCATCACTCCCAATCAGCGCGCGTGCCGCCAGCGACGTGGCCGCGGCAAGCCCTGCGACGCCAAGGGCGACGCCGCCCCAGACCACCACCTTGGCCGTCATGGACGGTTCGGGCCAGGCACGGCGTCCATCGGGGGACACCTTGCCCGAAGGGGGAATGCGGCTGGAAGTCGTCTTGCGCTGCCCCTTCGGGCTGGCCGTCCGGTGCCCTTTCGGAACGGGACGAGGGCCAAAGCGGGTTTGGCTGGTCCGATCGGCTTCGGTCGTTTCGGTATCGGGGTCATTGGGGCGGGGCATGTCTGTCCTCGGCTTTCGGGTCGGTCCTGTTGAAGGATCAACCCCCCGCCAAAGAGGAATGTTCCGCTGCCGCGCACTGTAATGTGATGAAAACTTGCCCCGACGGCAGGTCCCGGCTATGCCCGCGCCAACCGCAAAGGAGCCTGTCATGATCCCGCGTTACGCCCGCCCTGAAATGGTCGCCATCTGGTCGCCCGAGACCAAGTTCCGCATCTGGTATGAAATCGAGGCCCATGCCTGCGATGCCCAGGCCGATCTTGGCGTAATCCCGCGCGAAAACGCCGAAGCCGTCTGGCGCGCGAAGGATGTCGAGTTCGATGTTGCCCGGATCGACGAGATCGAGGCCGTCACCAAGCATGACGTGATCGCCTTCCTGACGCACCTGGCCGAGCATGTGGGGGCCGATCAGGCACGCTTTGTCCATCAGGGCATGACCTCCAGCGACGTGCTGGACACGACACTGAACATCCAGCTGGTGCGCGCCGCCGACATCCTGCTGGCCGACATGGACAAGGTGCTGAGCGCTCTCAAGCGCCGTGCCTACGAGCACAAGGACACCGTCCGCATCGGCCGCAGCCACGGCATCCATGCCGAGCCGACCACGATGGGCCTGACCTTTGCCCGCTTTTATGCCGAGATGGCGCGCGGTCACGCCCGGCTGGAAGCCGCACGGGCGGAAATCGCCACCGGCGCGATCAGCGGCGCGGTCGGCACCTTCGCCAATATCGACCCGGCAGTCGAGGAGCATGTGTGCGCCAAGCTGGGCCTGCGCCCGGAACCCATCAGCACGCAGGTCATCCCGCGCGACCGCCATGCCATGTTCTTTGCGACGCTTGGCGTGATTGCCAGCAGCATCGAGAACATCGCCACCGAGATCCGCCACATGCAGCGCACCGAAGTGCTGGAGGCCGAAGAGTTCTTCAGCCCCGGCCAGAAAGGTTCGTCGGCCATGCCGCACAAGCGCAACCCCGTCCTGACCGAGAACCTGACCGGCCTTGCGCGCCTGGTCCGCATGGCCGTGATTCCCGCGATGGAGAACGTGGCCCTGTGGCACGAACGTGACATCAGCCATTCTTCGGTGGAACGCGGCATCGCGCCGGATGCGACGATCACGCTGGATTTCGCGCTGAACCGCCTGGCCGGCGTTGTCGAAAAGCTGGTGATCTATCCTGACAACATGCTGAGGAACATGAACCAGTTCAAGGGCCTCGTCATGTCACAGCGGGTGCTGCTGGCACTGACGCAAGCCGGTGTATCGCGCGAGGACAGCTATCGACTGGTCCAGCGCAACGCGATGAAGGTCTGGGAGCAGGGCGCCGATTTCAAGACCGAGCTGTTAGCCGACCCCGAAGTGACCGCTGCCCTGAGCCCCGCGGAAATCGAGGAAAAGTTCGATCTCGGCTATCACACCAAGCATGTCGACACGATCTTTCGCAGGGTTTTCGAGGCAGCACCGCTGTAATTGTCGTCAATCGTCAACCTTGCGTTAAACGACTCATGACAATGTGGCCGCCGACGGAACCTGACGGAGGCGGCCATGACAACCCGGACCCAGCTGAGCCAGCGGCAGAAGGCCGCCGTGATCGTCCGCCTTCTGCTGGACGAGGATGACACAGTCGGCCTGGACCGCCTTAACCGCGAAAGCCAATCCCTGCTGGCGCAGGAGATGGCGCAGATGGAAATGATCGACCGTCAGACCCGGGACGCCGTCATCGAGGAATTCTGCAACCGGCTGGAGGCGGTGGGCGTGACCTTTCCGGGGGATCTGGACGGCACGCTGGCCATGCTGGGGGGCCGCATCTCGGATGACAGCTCGGATCAGGTACGTCAGGCCGAGGCCATTGCCGGACGTGCCGATCCTTGGGCGCGCATCGGCAAGCTGCCGAGCGAGCAGCTGAAGCAACTGGCGGAAAAGGAACCGATCGAACTGGTCGCGTTGATGCTGTCCAAGCTGCCGGTCGAGGCCGCGTCCCAGACATTCACTGCCCTGCCTCGCGAACGCGCCCGCGTCGTGGCGCAGGCCATGTCTCTGACCTCGGGCGTGACGCCTCATGCGCTGCGGCGCGTGGGGCTGGTGCTGCTGCAGGCGGCCGATGCACTGCCAAAGCCCGCCATCCCTACACCGGCGGCCGACCGCATGGGGGCGATCCTCAACTTTGCCAATTCGGAATTGCGCGACGACGTGCTGGAAGCACTGGATCAGCGGGACGTCGAGTTCGCCGATGATGTCCGCAAGGCGATCTTCATCTTTGCCCATATCCCCAGCCGCCTAGAACCGCGCGAGGTCCCGCGCCTCGTCCGCGATGTCGAGCAATCCGTCCTGGTCCGCGCCTTGGCCGGAACAGCCGAAGCGGACGCCGCCGCCGCCGAATTTATTTTGGCCAGCCTGTCCCAGCGCATGGCCGACGGCCTGCGCGAAGAGCGCGACGCACTGGGCAAACCACGCGCCAAGGATGTCGAGGACGCCATGACCGAGGTCGTTTCGGCCATCCGCAGGCTGGAGGAGGCTGGCCAGATCACCCTCAAGCTGCCCTCGGACGATGCGGAATGACGGCCGCCTTGTCCGCATGGGGGCCTTGAGCAATACATTGACCACCGGAGGCCGCCATGACCAACCAGATCGCCATCGCCCTTCTGCTGCTGATCGCGGCGGCCTTTCTGGTTGATCAGGTCTGGCTGGAGGGCACGCTGCCCTTGGTTGCGGCGCAGACCCTCGACCGGTTCATCGAATACCTCAGCTTCTGGCGCTGACGACCGGTCTGCCTGTTAGCGTGGGACAATGGTTCGGCGTTTGCATCGCCCTTGTCGCCACGTTACAGGAAGGGCAACCGTCATCAGCTCAAGAGGCATACCCATGGCAGTCAAGGTCGCCATCAACGGCTTCGGCCGGATCGGTCGCAACGTCCTGCGCGCAATCATCGAATCCGGTCGCACCGACATCGAGGTCGTTGCCATCAACGATCTGGGTCCGGTCGAGACAAACGCCCATCTGCTGCGCTATGACAGCGTCCATGGCCGCTTCCCGGCCCAAGTCACCGTCAACGGCTCCAGCATCGATGTCGGCCGTGGCCCGATCCAGGTGACCGCCATCCGCAACCCGGCCGAGCTGCCCTGGGGCGATGTCGACGTGATCATGGAATGCACCGGCATCTTCACCTCAAAGGACAAGGTGCAGCCGCATCTGTCGACCGGCGCCAAGCGGGTGCTGATCTCGGCTCCGGGCGAAAATGCCGACAAGACCATCGTTTTCGGCGTGAACCACGACACGCTGACCAAGGACGATCTGGTCGTGTCGAACGCCAGCTGCACGACGAACTGCCTGTCGCCGGTGGCCAAGGTCCTGAACGACACGATCGGCATCGATCGCGGCTTCATGACCACGATCCACAGCTACACGGGCGACCAGCCGACGCTGGACACGATGCACAAGGACCTGTATCGCGCCCGCGCCGCTGCGCTGTCCATGATCCCGACCTCGACCGGCGCCGCGAAGGCCGTGGGCCTGGTGCTGCCCGAACTGAAGGGCAAGCTGGACGGTGTCGCCATCCGCGTGCCGACGCCGAACGTTTCGGTTGTCGACCTGACCTTCGAAGCGGGCCGCGACACGTCGGTGGCAGAGATCAACGACGCCATCCGGGCAGCCGCTGATGGACCGCTGAAGGGCGTCCTGGGCTATACCGATGAGCCTCTGGTGTCTTCGGACTTCAACCACGACCCCCATTCCTCGATCTTCCACATGGATCAGACCAAGGTCATGGAAGGCCGCCTGTGCCGTATCCTGACCTGGTACGACAACGAGTGGGGCTTCTCGAACCGCATGTCCGACACGGCCGTGGCCATGGGCAAGCTGATCTGAAGGATCAGGCTGATCATACGAACGCGAACGGCGGAGGTCATCCTCCGCCGTTCTTGCCTGGTATCATCACATCGTGCCGCACGCAGGCGCATCGCAACGCTAGTCCGCGTAGATCATCCGCACGCTCATCCCGCCATCGACGACGAATTGCTGGCCGGTGATGAAGCCCGCTTCGTCCGAGGCAAGCCATGCCACCAGTCCGGCAATGTCCTCCGGACGTCCCACCCGGCCGACGGGATGCTGCGCACGGTCCTGGTCGGAATGTTCAGGCTCCTGCCGCTCGGATCGCTTTTGCCACAGGCCCGTCTCGATCCAACCGGGCAGGATGCAGTTGGCGCGGATTTCGGGACCCAGGCTGACGGCCAAGGCATGGGTAAGGGCCACCAGTCCGCCCTTTGCGGCAGCATAGGCTTCCGTCTGCGGCTCGGACTGCCGGGCACGGGTCGAGGACATCGTGACGATGCTTCCACGCCCCCGGCGCAGCAGCGGAACCGATTCGCGCACGCAGAGAAAGGCGCCCGTCAGGTGACTGTCCTGCCAGCGCCGCCAGTCCGCCAGGGACAGATCCTCGATCGGGCCACTGACCGGATCCGCGATGCCGGCATTCGAGACGAGAAGGTGCAGCGGATCGTCACCCAGCCAGGCACGCAGGTCGCAAAAACCGCGAGTCACCTCTTCTTCGTTCCCGACATCGACTTGCAGGGCCAGTACCTCGTGATCCGTCTGGGACAGTTCGCCCAGCGCCTCGGCATCCATGTCGAAAGCCGCGACACGCCAGCCATCGGCCCGAAGCCGGGTCACGATGCCCTTGCCGATCCCTTGTGCGCCACCTGTCACCAATGCCGTTCTCATGCTGCCTCCATCTCGACTGGACAACAGATCAACCACGGCATGAGGGCAGTGTTCCGTTCAGCGAACCTTGGGGGCCGACAGCCGACGGGAATTGGCACGCGTCCGCTTGCCATAAGGGCGCAGACCGACGGCCATCATCCGTTCGGGGCTGGCACCCTTCATGCCGGCCTTTGCCATCGCGAACATGGCTTCGGAGGCCGCGGCCTGCTTTTCGGCCACCATCAGGAAAGGCTCTCCGGGAGCCTGTGCCATCAGGCCCATCATTCCTGCCATGCGCAGGCCAATGACCATCTGCGCCTCGATCGCCATGCGGGAGAACTGGGACACCAGACGCATCTGGGGCGCAGGCAGGAACATCGGCATCATGGTCTTCATTGGGCGAAACCTTCAATCGGGCGCCTGCACGATTGCCGTGCAGGACGGTCCACACTGCGTGCGACGCTGCCAAGATACAACGGTGACGCAGGGACAGGGTTCCGCGAAAGCGGACAGGAGAACTTGGCAAGCGCCTTTTGCCATGTATAGAGGCACATCATGACACAAACGCTGACACTCCGCCGCCCTGACGACTGGCACCTGCATCTGCGCGACGGCGCGATGCTGCAAGCCGTCGCCCCTCATTCCGCAGGTTTCGGCCGCGCGATCATCATGCCTAATCTGGTGCCGCCGGTGGTGACCGGCACCCAAGCCGCGGCCTATCGGGACCGCATCCGCGCCGCCCTGCCCCCGGGCGCGGCACTGGACCCGCAGATGACGCTGTATCTGACCGACAGCACGGATCCGGCGGACGTGGTCGGCGCCTTCCGCGACGGCATCATTCGGGCGGTCAAGCTGTATCCGGCCGGTGCCACGACGAACAGCGCCTCTGGCGTCACGGATTTCGACCGCGTGCGCCCGGTGCTGGAGGCGATGGCCGAGGCGGGCGTGACGCTTTGCGTGCATGGCGAGGTCACCGACCCTGCCGTGGACATCTTCGACCGCGAAGCGGTCTTCATCGACCGCGTGCTGGAACCCCTGCGCCGCGCCACGCCGGGGCTGCGGGTGGTGATGGAGCATATCACGACCTCGGAGGGCGTGGCCTATGCCCGCGCGGGCGGCGACGACCTGGCGGCCACGATCACGACGCATCACCTGGTCATCAACCGGAACGCCATCCTCGCGGGCGGCATCCGGCCGCATTATTACTGTCTGCCGGTGGCCAAGCGCGAATCCCACCGCCTGGCGCTGCGCGCGGCGGCCACCAGCGGCGAGGGACGGTTCTTCCTGGGCACCGACAGCGCGCCCCATCCCGACAGCGCCAAGCTGCAATCCTGCGGCTGCGCCGGCTGCTTCACCGCGCCCAACACCATGTCGATCCTGGCCCAGGTCTTCGAGGACGAGAACGCGCTGGACCGGCTGGAGGCCTTTGCCAGCCTGAACGGTGCAGCCTTTTATCGCCTGCCCGCGTCCGAGGGCCGGATCACCCTGACCCGCCGCGACACGCCTGCCACCTATCCCACCCACATCACCGCGGGGTCCGAGACCGTGACCGTCTTCGACCCCGGTTTCCCGCTGTTCTGGCACCAGGAGCCCGCATGAGCCTGACCTTCCCAACGCGCGAGGAAATCGCCCGCCTTTCCGCCCGGATGCTGCTGGAGATCAAGGCGGTCGACTTCAACGCCGCCCAACCCTTTACCTATGCGTCGGGCCTCAAGGGTCCGACCTATGTGGACTGCCGCCGCATCATCAGCTTTCCACGGGTCCGTTCGACGCTGATGGATTTCATGGCGGCTACCGTTCTGCGGGATGCGGGCTTCGAGGCTTTCGACAATGTCGCGGGGGGCGAAACCGCGGGCATTCCCTTTGGCGCGCTGGTGGCGGAGCGTCTGAGCCTGCCGATGACCTATGTGCGGAAAAAGCCCAAGGGTTACGGCCGCAACGCCCGGATCGAGGGCGTGATGACGGAAGGGAGCCGCGTCCTGCTGGTCGAGGACCTGACCACCGACGGGGGCAGCAAGCTGTCCTTCGTGGAGGCGATTCGGGAAACCGGCGCCACCTGCGGGCATACGGCCGTCATCTTCTATTACGGCATCTTTCCGGAAACCACGCAACGGTTGGCGGATCATGGCGTGGTCTTGCATCACCTGTGCACCTGGTGGGACGTGCTGGCCGAGGCACGCGCGCAACAGTGTTTTGACGAGGCCACTTTGTCCGAGGTGGAGAATTTCCTGAATGATCCTCGTGCCTGGCAGGCCGCGAACGCCTAACGGGCAGGACTTATCCACAAGATGTCCACAGATCCATGCACTGGAATCTGCGACCGGGCAATTTCAGCGCCCGGCCCTTTGGTCTAGTCTTTCCCTTCAACCACAAGAAAGACAGGAAGCGACATGAGCGGATTGCGCGTGATCATTCCCGGCCAACCGGACAGTGCCGAGGACAAGCCCGCCATTCCCTTCTCGCTGGAGGCGGAACAGCAGCTGCTGGGCGCGTTGCTGACCAACAACGACGTGTTCGACCGGGTCAGCCAGATCATCAAGTCGGACCACTTCTATCATCCCGTCCATGCCCGCATTTTTGATATCTGTGCCGAGCGCATCCGCAAGAACGCGCTGGCAAGCCCGGTCACGATCAAGGCGTTCCTTGAAAACGACGACGGTCTGAAGGAACTGGGCGGCCCGGCCTATCTGGCGCGCATGGCGGCAGCGGCCATCTCGGCTTATGCCGCGCGCGATTATGCCCAGATGATCCGCGAATTCGCCCTGCGGCGCGAGCTGATGCAGCTGGGCCAGGACATTGCCGCCCGGGCATCCACCGTCGAAGTCGGCGATGATGCCGAGGAGCAGATCAAGGCGGCGGAACAGACCCTTTACAAGCTGGGCGAGGCCGGGGTTGCCGAGCGCGGCTTCCAGAGCTTCCTGAAGGCGGTCACGGGCGCGGTTCAGGTCGCCAATGCCGCCTATCAGCGCGATGGCAAGCTGTCGGGAATCTCGACGGGGCTGATCGACCTGGACGGCAAGATGGGCGGTTTGAACAACTCGGACCTGATCATCCTGGCCGGCCGCCCTTCGATGGGAAAAACCTCGCTGGCGACGAACATCGCCTTCAACATCGCCAAGGCCCACAAGATGGGTGAAAAGCCCGACGGCACTCATGGCACGGTCGAGGGCGGCGTTGTGGGCTTCTTCAGCTTGGAAATGTCCGCTGAACAGCTGGCGGCGCGCATCCTGTCCGAGGCCGCCGAAGTGCCCTCGGAACGCATCCGCTCGGGCAACATGGACGAGGCCGAATTCCGCCGCTTTGTCGAGGCCGCGCATGCGCTTCAGAACTGTCCCCTTTATATCGACGACACCCCTGCCCTGCCGATCAACCAGCTGGCCGCCCGCGCGCGCAAGCTGAAGCGGACGCATGGTCTGGACGTACTGATGGTCGACTATCTCCAATTGCTGAAGGCGGCGACCGCCAAGGACAGCCGCGTGAACGAGGTGTCCGAGATCACCCAGGGCCTGAAAGCCGTTGCCAAGGAGCTGAACATCCCCGTCATCGCCCTGTCGCAGCTGTCGCGTCAGGTCGAGAACCGCGAGGACAAGCGCCCGCAGCTGTCCGACCTGCGTGAGTCCGGCTCGATCGAGCAGGACGCCGACATTGTGATGTTCGTGTTCCGCGAGGAATATTACAAGGAACGCGAAAAGCCCTCGGACAGCGATCTGGACGCGATGGCCAGGTGGCAGCAGGTCATGGAGAGTGTCCATGGCAAGGCCGAGGTGATCCTGGGCAAGCAGCGCCATGGCCCCATCGGCACGGTCGAACTGGCCTTCGAAGGCCAGTTCACCCGCTTTGGCAACCTTGCGCGAGACCGCCAGTCGCAGTGGGAATAGGGCTGTCGGTCCCGGTCGTCACGATTGGATTGCTGATCGCTTCGAATGTCTTCATGACCTTTGCCTGGTATGGGCATCTCAGGTTCAAGACGGCGCCGCTGCTGATCGTCATCGCGGTCAGCTGGTTCATTGCGCTGTTTGAATACATCCTGCAGGTGCCCGCCAACCGCATTGGGCACGGGCATTACAGCGCGGCCCAGTTGAAGACCATCCAGGAGGTCATCAGCCTGTCCGTCTTTGCGATCTTCTCCTGGGCCTATCTTGGCGAGCGGCTGAACTGGCAGCATGCCGTCGGCTTTGCGCTGATCGCATTGGGCGCCTGGTTCATCTTTCACGATTTTGGCTGACCCCGACGCGGCGGCATCTGGTCTTGAGCCTGCGGCCGGTCTAGGAACACGGATGCACATCGTGCAATGTTCTGCCCTGCCGCAAAGGGACCACCCCCATGCCTGCCCTCCGCACGCCGCCCCACATGCTGACGCTGGTCGCCCTTTCAGGGGTTTCCGCGCTGTCGATGAACGTGTTCCTGCCCTCGCTGCCGGGAATGGCGCGGGATTTCGAGGTCGATTATGGCGTGATGCAGCTGTCGGTCTCGGCCTATATCGGGGCCAGTGCGGTCCTGCAGCTGCTGGGCGGGCCGATCAGCGACCGTTTCGGACGCAGGCCCGTGATCCTGTGGTCGCTGGTGGGATTCCTGCTGGCGACATTGGGAACGCTGCTGGCAACGACAGCGACCGTCTTTCTGATCTTTCGCCTGATGCAGGCAGTGGTGACTGTCTGTCTGCTGGTGCCGCGCGCCGTCATCCGCGACCTTTACGAGGGCGATCAGGCCGCCTCGATGCTGGGTTACGTCACGATGGGCATGGCGGTTGTTCCGATGATGGCGCCAGTCTTTGGCGGCGTCCTGGACGAGATCTTTGGCTGGCAAGCCAACTTCGCAGTGATGGGTCTTCTGGGTCTGGCTGTTCTTGCCGTGGCCTATCAGGACATGGGCGAAACCGTGCGCGGCGGCGGCCTGCCCCTGCGCCGGCAGATGGCGAACTATCCGATTCTGGCAAGATCGCACCGTTTCTGGGGATATTGCATGGCAGCGGCCCTGTCGCAGGGCGCCTTTTTTGCCTATCTGGGCGGTGCGCCCTTCGTGGGTGAACAGATCTTCGGCCTGACCCCTGCCCAGGTGGGATACTGGTTCGCGGCACCCTCGATCGGTTACATTCTGGGAAACTTCCTGTCAGCCCGTTATTCGCCGGTCGTCGGGCTGAACCGGATGATCCTGATCGGAGCGATGATCTGCCTTGTGGCGCTGGTTCTGGCGCTGGCGGCGGATCTGTCGGGGCTGGTCCGACCGTTGGTCTTCTTCGGGGCCATTGCGGCCATGGGTCTGGGCAACGGCATGGTCCTGCCCAACGCGAACGCCGGGATCATGAGCGTACGCCCGGAACTGGCGGGCACTGCGTCGGGCCTTGGCGGCGCGCTGGCCGTGGCGGGCGGCGCCGCGCTGTCCGCGCTGGCAGGCGCGCTGCTGCAGCCAGGCAGCGGAGCCACGCCGCTGCTGGTCATCATGTGCATTTCCGCGCTTGGGTCCCTGCTAGCGATCCTGGTGGTGCTGCGCCGCGAACGGCAGTTGCGCAGCCAAGGCTGAAGAGGCTTGCGGCACCGTCTTTGCAACCGATAGAACGCGTTTTGCAAATGGGACGGAGCGGATGATGGCCACGCAAAAGATCTATGCCGGCAGTGCCCTGCGCGAAACGCGCGCCCGCACCGGGTTGACGCAGCGCCGCTTTGCCGAATCCCTCGGCGTATCCCTCCCTTACCTGTCCCAGATGGAAAACAACCACCGGCCCATTTCGGCCGGGGCATTGTTGCGCCTGGCACAGGAATTCGGCGTCGATCTGACCACACTGGCCGCCGGTGATGCCGAACGCATGGTCATCGACATGCAGGAGGCGCTGGCCGATCCCCTGTTCGACAGCACACCCCCCTTGGCCGATCTGCGATTGGCTGCGACCAATGCGCCGGTCCTGGCACGCGCCTTTCTTGATCTCTACCGCGCGCATCGCGAGGGGCAGGAACGGCTTGCCGCGCTGGACGAGGCCATCGGGGTCGCCAGCCAAAGCAGCCTGACGACGCCATGGGAGGAAGTGCGCGACTTCTTCCATTATTGCGACAATTATATCGACGCCGTCGATCGCGCGGCGGAACGCTTTGCCTGCCCCGACGGGCAGCGGGGCGATCCATGGCAGATGGCGGTAACTACATTGGCGCACAAGAACATCCGCGTCCAGCTGGTCGAGATGCCGGCCAATTCGGTTTACCGGCGCGAGGAAAACCGCTTGCTGGTCAATGCCGCAGCCGAGGCACCGACCCGCCTTTTCCAGTTGCTGCACCTGGTCGCGCTGGAGCGTCAGGGCGAACTGATCGACGCGGTTCTGGACCTTGCGCGCTTCCGCAGCACGACCGCCCGCGACATTGCCCGCCTCGGGATGGCCAATTATTTCGCGGGGGCAGCATTGATGCCCTATCGCCAGTTCCTGGCAGCGGCACAGGCCGAGCGGCATGACCTGGAGCGGTTGTCCCATCTGTTCGGCGCCTCGCTGGAACAGGTGGCCCATCGCCTGTCCACCCTGCAGCGGCCCGGTGCCAAGGGTGTGCCCTTCTTTTTCGTGCGTGTCGATCAGGCCGGCACGATCACCAAGCGCCATTCCGCGACGCGCCTGCAATTCGCGCGGTTTGGCGGTGCCTGTCCCTTGTGGAACGTGCATCAGGCCTTTGAACAGCCCGGGCGCTTTTTGCGGCAACTGGCGGAAACGCCGGACGGAGTGCGCTATCTGCTGCTGTCGCGTGACGTGTCGAAACATGCCGGCGCCTACAATGCGCCCGTGCGGCGCTTTGCCATCGGCCTCGGCTGCGAGGTGACGCAGGCCGAGGGCATGGTTTACGCCGACGGGCTGGACCTGACCAAGCCGCGCGCCTTCGAGCCTATCGGAATTTCATGCCGCATCTGCCCGCGCCCGGATTGTCACCAGCGTTCCGTGCCTCCGATCGACCGGCCGCTTCGCATTCCGCGCGACCGTACCGGAGCCCTTCCTTATGAAATATCATGAGAATTCAATCTCAGGTTTAACATCTCGGCGGGAAGCTGCCTAAAGAGGCAGAGATCCGCGCATGTGCGGAACCTTCGCGCGCGACCATGTTGCAAAGAAGGCACAGCTCCTGTTTACCACGTTTCATCGGAACCAAAGCGCCAATCATGATCAGGGCGTGCCTTCGGGGGACAGTGTCTGACAATGACCGTGATGGAACGACTGAACACGTCGATTGGCAGATGGCTGCCTGAACAACGGCTCTTTCTTCGCTCCGACGACACCACCCGGTTTGTACGCCTGCGACCCTTGACCCAATTGGCCGGTATCGGCGGCGTAACTGTCCTGTTCGGCTGGACCCTTGTGGCAAGTTCGTTCCTCGTTATCGACACGATCAGCACCGGGATCGGGCGCGACCAGCAGGCTCAGGTTTCGTTCGAAGACCGCCTGAACCAGTTGCAGCAGGAACGTGACGCCCGTGCGGCCGAGGCCCTGGCAGCCCAGGCAAGGTTCGGGGCCGCGTTGGAACAGGTGTCCCAGATGCAGACGCAGCTGCTGACTGCGGAAGAGCGTCGGCGCGAAATGGAAGCAGGCCTTGCCTCGATGCAGGCCACCCTGCGCGACAAGGGATCCGAACAGCAGCAGGTGGCCGCCGCCGAGGCGTCGGAGGCCCTGCCGGCCGACCGCAGCGACGAATTCTCGGTCGCGCTGGACATTCTTTCAGGCGAATTGCGCAGTGCCACCGATCAGCGGACCGAGGCCGTCCAGGAGGCCGAACTGGCCCGTCTGACAGCGCAGGAGCTGGAGGTCGAACGGGACCAGATCCTGGCCCGTAACGATGAGATCCTGACCCAGCTTGAAGATGCCGTCACCGTGTCGGTCGCCCCGCTGGACAATGTGTTCCGCTCGGTCGGGATGAACCCCGATGACGTTCTGCGCACGATCCGCAAAGGCTATTCCGGGCAGGGCGGCCCGCTGACGCCGATGTCCTATTCGACCCGCGGCGATGCGGCACTGAGCCAGGGCGAAACCAAGGCGCGCCAGATCATCGTGACGCTGGACCAGATGAACACCTATCGCATCGCCATCGAGAAGCTGCCGCTGGCCATTCCTGTCAAGCAGAGCTTCCGTTACACCTCCGGTTTCGGCCGCAGGTGGGGACGTATGCATGAAGGTATCGACCTGGCAGGTCCGGTTGGCACTCCCATCCATGTCACGGGCGACGGTGTCGTCACCTTTGCCGGCCGCAACGGCGCTTATGGCAATCTTATCAAGGTCCAGCATGAACTGGGAACCGAGACCCGCTATGCCCATCTCAGCCGCATCGGCGTGAAAGTGGGCCAAAGGGTGTCGCAAGGCGAGCTTATCGGTGCTATGGGGAACACCGGACGTTCGACCGGTCCGCACCTGCATTACGAGGTGCGCATGAACGGTCGGGCCGTGGACCCGATGAGCTTCATCAAGGCAGCAGACAATGTTCAGTAAGACCCGCGTGACCGAGAACCGCCCCCAGCAACCGTCCAGCCCTCAGGCAGCCGATCCCGCTCCGCTCGCCGCCGAGCGCAGCATCGAACCTGCGCCGGCAGCTCCGTCCGCGCCGCGTGCCCGGACGGCACCGTCCGTCCTGTCACCCGACCTGACCGTGGTCGGCAACATCACGACGCAAGGGGACATCCAGGTCGAAGGCACCATCGAGGGCGACATCCGCGCCCACCAGCTGACGGTCGGCGAAACCGCGACCATCAAGGGAGAAATCGTGGGTGACGACGTGATCGTGCATGGTCGCGTGATCGGCCGCGTGCGCGGGCTCAAGGTGCGGCTGACGGCTTCGTCGCGGGTCGAGGGTGACATCATCCACAAGACGATCGCCATTGAATCCGGCGCACATTTCGAGGGTTCGGTCCAGCGGCAGGAAGATCCGCTGAACAACGGCGGCACCAAGAAGCTGGCTGCACCGGTTGCCTGAACCTGCCTGACACTGCCCGCGTGGCCCGCTTCGGCGGGCCTTGTGCTTTGACAATGCATGGGTGCGCCTGCCTTTGGCGGCTTGCAGCCGATTTCAGGAAATGTGCAAAGCGGCGCCACAGCGTTCGCAACGCTCTCATCCCTCGGGCTGACTGGAAGGTTTCATTGCCGTTCCTGTGAAAACTCTCGCTGAACGCTGTCGTGAACGAGGCATCTCGGCTTCCAGTTTTGCCTTGGCGCATTTGTCCGTTGAAATGCATGCCATATGTGGTTG
>NZ_JBKGUN010000048.1:0-9595 GCF_046462195.1 Paracoccus sp. (in: a-proteobacteria)
ACATGGGACCGGACAGCTGGCAGTGGCACATGTACGACACCGTCAAGGGGTCGGACTGGCTGGGCGACACGGATGCCATGGAATATCTGGCCCGCGAGGCCCCCAAGGCAGTCTATGAGCTGGAACATTACGGCGTGCCCTTCAGCCGGACCGAGGATGGCCGCATCTACCAGCGGCCCTTCGGCGGCCACACGACCGAATACGGCGAAGGTCCCCCGGTGCAGCGCACCTGCGCCGCCGCCGACCGGACCGGCCACGCGATCCTGCACACGCTGTACGGCCAGTCGCTGAAGAACAACGCCGAGTTCTTTGTCGAATATTTCGCGCTGGACCTGATCGTGACCGACGGGCGCTGCACCGGCGTCGTCTGCTGGAAGCTGGATGACGGCACGATCCATGTCTTCAACGCCAAGATGGTGGTTCTGGCAACGGGCGGCTATGGCCGCGCCTATTTCAGCGCCACCAGCGCGCATACCTGCACCGGCGACGGCGGCGGAATGGTGGCGCGTGCCGGGCTGCCGCTCCAGGACATGGAGTTCGTCCAGTTCCACCCGACCGGCATCTATGGCTCGGGCTGCCTGATCACCGAAGGCGCGCGGGGCGAGGGCGGCTATCTGACCAACAGCGAGGGCGAGCGCTTCATGGAGCGTTACGCGCCGACCTACAAGGATCTGGCCAGCCGCGACGTGGTCAGCCGCTGCATGACCATGGAGATCCGCGATGGCCGCGGCGTGGGCGACGACAAGGACCACATCTTCCTGAACCTGATGCACCTGCCGCCCGAAACGCTGCACGAACGCCTGCCGGGCATCAGCGAATCGGCCAAGATCTTTGCCGGCGTGGACGTGACGCGGGCCCCGATCCCGGTTCTGCCGACCGTGCATTACAACATGGGCGGCATCCCCACGAACTATTGGGGCGAAGTGCTGAACCCGACCCAGGACGATCCGGACGCGACCTTCCCCGGCCTGATGGCCGTGGGCGAAGCCGGCTGCGCCTCGGTGCACGGGGCGAACCGCCTCGGGTCGAACTCGCTGATCGACCTCGTGGTCTTTGGCCGTGCGGCGGCGATCCGCGCGGGGCAGGTGATCGACCGCGTGGGGGCCGTGCCCTCGACCAACGCGGCCAGCGTCGATCAGGCGCTGGACCGGTTCGACGGGCTGCGCCATGCCAACGGCACCATCTCGACCGCCGACCTTCGCGACCAGATGCAGCGCACGATGCAAACGGACGCGGCCGTGTTCCGCACGGACAAGACCCTGGCCGAGGGTGTCGAGAAGATGGAAGCGATCGCCGCCAGGCTGGACGACATAAAGGTCACGGATCGCGGGCTGATCTGGAACACGGACCTGATGGAAACGTTGGAGCTGACGAACCTGATGCCCAACGCCCTGACCACCATCGTCGCGGCCGAGGCCCGCAAGGAAAGCCGCGGCGCCCATGCGCACGAGGACTACCCCGAGCGGGATGATGCCAACTGGCGCAAGCATTCGCTTGCCTGGGTCGAGGGCAACCGGGTTAAACTGGCGTACCGCCCCGTTCATCTGGAGCCGCTGACGACGGCCGAGGAAGGCGGGATCGACCTGAACAAGATCGCTCCGAAGAAAAGGGTTTATTGATGCGTTTCAATCTTATTGCCGCTTTCGGTCTGGCCGCCGCAACCCTTGCAGGTTGCGTTGCGCCGGTTCCCATCGCAGGACCCGCGGTTCCGACCGCCCCGATGATGACGCCCGCACCCACGGTTCTTGACGCCGCCTCGCGCCAGGTGGCCCGCAATGTCGTCAACACCGAGATGCAGCGCCGCCTGCCGGGCGTGAACGTTGCACCCTATACTGATTGCGTCATCAACAACGCTTCCACGGCCGAACTGATCGACATCGCGCAAGCCTCGCGCGCGGGCGCTTCGGGCACGGCCGACAGCGTGGCCGCCATTGTTTCGCGCCCTGCCACGACGCAGTGCATCGCGACGGCTGCCCGGTCCGCGTGACCTGATGCGCGCGCAGGCAACCTTTCTGACGCTGGCGCCGCTTTTGGCGGTGCTGGTGGCATGCGGTCCAATCCCCGTGGATCAGGCGGAACAGGTTTGCCTGCGCGATGCTGAACTGGCCCAAAGGCCGCGTGGAAACGTGGCCTTGGGTGTCGGATCGGGATCGGGCGGCGGAACGCGCAGCTTTGGCCGGATCGAAGTGGAAATGTCGGGCGACTACCTGATGAACCGCGATCCCGCGCAGGTCTTCGACCGTTGCGTGATGAGCCGGTCTGGTCAGCCGCCCCGGCAGGGTCTGGCTCAGCAACCGGGTTGGCGGGGTCGGGGCTGATGACCACGCAGCAGGGACGCCGGATGCTTGTGCATATCGGCGTGCAGAAGACAGGGACCACCTCGCTTCAACGGTTCCTGGAACAATCCTCCGACGCGCTGGCCGATTGCCTGGTGATCCGCACGCCCCGAGAGGGCACGCCCATGCGGCCCTTGGGGCGCGCCGCCATCGCCTGCAGCCTGAGTGACGACAAGGATCTGCGAACGGGCCTGCGCCTGGCCTTCGAGGATGTGCTGGAGACCGTGCCCGAGGGCCATCATCCGCTGCTCCTCAGCCATGAGAATCTTGCGGGAGCCATGCCCGGAAACGGGGGTGAGACCGGTCTGTATCCTGCCTTGCCGCGGATGCTGAAAATTTTGGACAAAACAGCGCAGGCCTGCGGTTTTTTCCCTCACTACGTCCTATATACCAGACAGATGCGGACATGGCTCCCGTCAGTCTGGGCACAGGCGGTTCGCACCGATGGATATGACCAAACCTTGCCGCAGTTCGAGGCCGAGACATCGGGCCTGCCGGGATGGGGTGACCTGACGCGCCGGCTGGCCGATGCACTGGGACCCGGCCGAGTGACCCGGTTACGGCTGGAGGACGAGCCCGATCCCGAACGTCCGGGCCGCCAGCTGCTGCTGTTGGCCGGGGTCGAAGCCTCGCGGATCGACGCGCTGCCCCCTTTGGGCCGTCGCGCGATGGAGCGGCTGAACGGCGGCTCGACCGAATTTCTGCGCCGCCTGAACGGGCTGGCCCTTAACCCTCATGCGCGTGACCGGGTCGCCGATCTGGTCGCACGCTCGCAACACTTGTTCACGGCCGATGCGCCGTCCGAAGGCACTCTCTGAAAGGAGCACCCAATGGTCCAGTTCACCCTGCCCAAGAACAGCCAGATCCGGGTCGGCAAGACTTGGCCCGCCCCTGAGGGCGCCAAGAATGTCCGCAAGTTCAAGATTTATCGCTGGGACCCCGAGATGGGCGAGAACCCGCGACTGGACACGTATTTCGTCGATATGGACAAATGCGGTCCGATGGTTCTGGACGCGCTGATCAAGATCAAGAACGAGATCGATCCGACGCTGGCCTTCCGCCGGTCCTGCCGCGAGGGGATCTGCGGGTCCTGTGCCATGGTCATCGACGGCGGCAACCATCTGGCCTGCATCTTCGGCGTCAACGAGGTGAAAGGCGACGTGTCGATCTATCCGCTGCCGCACATGCCGGTGGTCAAGGACCTGATCCCCGATCTGACGCATTTCTATGCCCAGCACGCCTCGGTGAACCCGTACCTGCAGACCAAGTCGCCCACGCCCGGCAAGGAATGGAAGCAGTCGATCGAGGACCGCAAGAAGCTGGACGGCCTTTACGAGTGCATCCTCTGCGCCTCCTGCTCGACGTCCTGCCCCAGCTATTGGTGGAACGGTGACCGTTATCTGGGCCCAGCCGCGCTTTTGCATGCCTATCGCTGGATCATCGACAGCCGCGACGAGGCCACGGGCGAGCGTCTGGACGAGTTGGAGGACCCCTTCAAGCTGTACCGTTGCCACACGATCATGAACTGCACGAACACCTGCCCCAAAGGCCTGAACCCGGCAAAGGCCATCGCCTCGATCAAGCAGATGATGGTCGAGCGCGCCGTCTGATCCCTGTTCCTTGCTAAAGGCTGTCAAGAACAAGGGCCGGAGGTTTTGCCTCCGGCCCTTGTTCATTCAGGGTTGCGGCGACGCTTGTGCCGTCACCCTTCGATGCGGGTGAAATCGGCAATCTGCCGACCTGCTTCGCGAATGCGCGACAAAAGGTTCAGGCGGTTGCGCCGGACGATCTGGTGGTCGGTGTTGACCTGAACTGCCTCGAAGAACGCATCGATCGGAGCGCGCAGGCCCGCGATGGCGGCCATGGCGGCCGGGAAATCCTCGGCGGCCATGGCGTGCTTGATGGCGGGTTCGGCGGTGTCGAGGGCGGCGAAAAGGGCGCGCTCCTCGTCGGTTTCGGCAAACTTGACGTCGGCGCCAAAGCTGTATTCGACGCCGTCCTTTTCCTCGGCCTGCGTCAGGATGTTGCCTGCGCGCTTGAGCCCTTGGGTCAGGTTCCGCCCGTCCTCGGTCGCCAGCATGTCGTTCAGCGCTGTGGCGCGAGCGCCCACCTGCACGAGGTCGTCATTTCCTTCCTGCGCCAGCACGGTGTCGATGATATCGTGGCGGATGCCTTGGTCACGGAGATGGACCTTTAGGCGGTCATGGAGGAAGGAGAGGAGGTCCTCGGAGGTTTCACGATATGGACGGACTTTTGCCTGACCCTCGAACGGCTGTATCTCATTGCGACCGGTAAAGTAAAAGTCGCCTGCGTCTATAGCTGCATTGACGTCATGCTCGGTTGCCTTGCTAGCCAACACCATGTCTCCTGCTCGGATCGCTGCAGGAAGAATAAAATGCTGCTCCGCTGCAATGGGTTGCCCGTCCGGTGCCGTGGTCTTTGCTAGAACTTTTGTTCCTAGCGCACCATTGAACAGTGCAGACTTTACCGAACGCTTTACGGCTTGTTCGGCGATCTGTGTAAATGGCGCTGTTGTCGACCCTCCTTGCAGCAAGCGGATCACCCCCAATGCCGCCCGCCGCAGCGCAAACGGGTCTTTGGACCCTGTCGGCTTTTCGTCGATCGCCCAGAACCCCGCCAACGTGTCGATCTTGTCGGCCAGCGCTACGGCAACCGAAACGGGGGCCGTGGGCACAGCATCCGAGGGGCCGAGGGGTGAGTAGTGGTCGCGGGCAGCGTCGGCCACAGTGTCGGGCTCTCCGGCCTCCAGCGCGTAGTAACGACCCATCGTGCCTTGCAGTTCGGGAAATTCGCCCACCATGGCCGAGCGGAGATCCAGCTTGGCCAGGCGCGCGGCGCGTTCGGCTTGGTCGGGGTCCGCGCCGACCAGCGGCGCGATCTCGCGCGATAGCACGGCGATGCGTTCGATCCGGTCCGCCTGCGACCCCAGCTTGTTGTGGAAGGTAACGGATTTCAGGCCCTCGGCCCAGGCCTCCATTCCCGATTTCGCCTCGCGCAGATCGTTTTCCCAGAAGAAGGCGGCGTCGGACAGGCGGGCCGCCAGAACGCGCTGATTGCCGGCGAGGATGGTCGCACCATCATCGGGCGTCTCGATATTGGCGACAGTGACAAAGCCCTCGATCCGGCCGGTGCGCGGGTTCAGGGCGGAAAAGAACTTCTGGTGCTCCTTCATCGAGGTTCGCAGGACCTCGGGGGGCAGGGACAGGAAGCGATCCTCGATCACGCCCATCAGGGGAACAGGCCATTCGACCAGCCCCGCCACCTCGGTCAGCAGGGCATCGTCGGGAACGATCTGCCAGCCGCGGGCAAAGGCCAGGTTCTCAGCATGCTGGCGGATCTCGGCTTCGCGTTCGCCGGAATCCAGCATGACGCGGGCGCGGCGCAGTTTTGCGGCATAGTCGTCAAAGCTGGTGACGGTGAACATGTCCGGCGCCATGAACCGGTGGCCGCGCGTCTGGTTGGCGGCGATGATGCCCTCCACCGTCAGCGGAACGACGCTGCTGCCGCCTTCGTCGGTCAGGACGCAAAGAATGCTGTGCAGCGGGCGCACCCAGCGCAGGGTGCCTGCGCCCCAGCGCATGGACTTGGGCCATGGAAAGTTGCGGATGGCGGCCTCGAGAACCTCGGCCACGATATCGGCAGCGGGACGCCCGGGGCGCTCGATCCGGGCGAACCAGACCTGACCCTTCTTGTCGTCGCGCGCTTCCAGCTGGTCGCGGCTCAGGCCGGTCGAGCGCAGAAAGCCTTGCAGCGCGGCATCGGGCGCGTCCGTGCGCGGGCCCTTGCGTTCCTCGCGCGTGGTGGGGCTGTGGGCGGTCAATCCTTCCACCGTAAGGGCCAGCCGGCGCGGCGTGCTGAACGCGCCGGCCGAGGCATAGGTCAGGCCGGCCTGCACCAGGCCTTCGGTCACCAGACGCTTGAGGTCCTCGCGGGCGCGGGCCTGCATGCGGGCGGGAATTTCTTCCGAGAAAAGCTCGATCAGCAGGTCGGGCATCAGTCCATCACTCCGCGTTCCGGGGTCTTGTTGTTGTATTGGTGCCAGCCATAGACGCGGCCATCGGGATAAACGGCCAGCACGCGGTCCACATCCGGGTGGATGTCCGCAACCGACAGCACGGCCCGTGCGGCGCCGCTCTCGATATCGGCGCCGATGCGGGGGGCATCGAAACAGTCGAACCAGCGGGGCGCGACCAGCGGCGTGGCGCCCTCGAAGGGCAGGGCATCGGCGGGCACGGCAGGGGCCGTCGCACAGGCACGCCAACGCAACGGGGAGCTGTCGGCGTCGATCCCCTCGAAACCCGACAATGCCAAGGGCTGCATGCCCGCAGCGGTTGTCACGTCAAGGGCCGCGCCCTGCGGGTCGATGCGGCCGTAATAGCCGTATTCCTGCGCATACCACATGCCGCCCCCTGCCGCGACAGCGGCCAGCAGCAGGCCCGCCGCGGCGATCTTGCCCCAGTTCATGCGGCGGCCCCGCCTGCCTCGGTGGTCAGGAACAGATCGGCGCACCCCTTGGCCAGCGCGCGCACGCGGCCGATATAGGCTTGGCGTTCGGTGACCGAGATCACGCCGCGCGCGTCCAGCAGGTTGAACAGGTGACTGGCCTTGATGGCCTGGTCATAGGCGGGATGGGCCATCGGGATGCGGCGGCCTGCGCTGTCGGTCTCGGCGGCCGACAGGATGCGGGCGCATTCCTCCTCGGCATCCTTGAAGTGCTGGAACAGCATGTCGGTGTCGGCCTGGTCAAAGTTCCAGCGTGAATATTCCTGTTCGGTCTGCCGGAAGATGTCGCCATAGGTCAGCGCGATGGGTGCATCAGGGTCGTTGAAGGGCATGTCCATCACATGCTCGACCCCCAGGACATACATGGCCAGGCGTTCAAGGCCATAGGTCAGCTCGCCCGAAACGGGCCTGCAGTCATGGCCGCCGACCTGCTGGAAATAGGTGAACTGGCTGACCTCCATGCCGTCGCACCAGACCTCCCATCCCAGCCCCCAGGCGCCGAGGGTCGGGCTTTCCCAGTCATCCTCGACAAAGCGGACGTCGTGGATCATCGGGTCGAGGCCGATGGCGCGCAGGCTGCCCAGATACAGTTCCTGCAGGTCGGGGGGCGACGGCTTGATGATCACCTGGTACTGGTAATAGTGCTGCAGCCGGTTCGGGTTCTCGCCATAACGGCCGTCCGTGGGGCGGCGCGAGGGCTGGACATAGGCCGCGGCCCAGGAGCGGCCGCCCAAGGCGCGCAGCGTGGTTGCCGGGTGGAACGTTCCCGCGCCAACCTCCATGTCATAAGGCTGCAGGACGGCGCAGCCTTGGGCCGCCCAGTAGGTCTGCAGGCGCAGGATGATCTCCTGGAAGCTGCGGGGTCGGTTGGGGCTGGTCATCGGGCCATCCTTTTGCGTAAGTCGGGCAAGGCGCCTTCTAGGCGCGCGAATGAACAGGGTCAATAAAGGCCCGTGGGGCGGGCGATCCCGCAACGGGCAGCGAAGGAGGCCGGGATGCGGCGTTTGGCGGTGATGGTTCTGGCAGCGACGCTGCCCGGTGCGGCTGTGGCGCAGGACACGCTGATCCGCCTCGAAGCCAAGCGGTCGCCCGAGGCGGCGGCACAGGCGGCAGCCGGTTGGGCCGAACGTTTCGAGGACGTCGTCCTGCTGCCGCTGCCCGGCGGCTGGACCGGCATCGCCCTTGGGCCGATGGAGGAGGACGAGGCTGCGGCGCGTCTGGCGCGGATGCAGCAGGACCGCCTGATTCCCGGCGATAGCTTTGTTACCACAACCGCGGCCGGAACACCCCTGACACCCGTTGCGGCAGGCGAGGGCGCAGCAACCGCTCAAGACGTGGGGGCCGAAGAAGCGGCCGTGGAGCCTGACACCTATCTGCGCCTGGAAGCCCATGCCGATGAGGCCGAGGCGCGTGCCGCCCTGGAACGGGTGCGGACCGGTTTTCCGGGTGCCGGACTGTGGCAGCTGCCTGACGGCTGGTTTGCCGTGGCGCTGGGCCCGGTCGAGGACGAGGCGGCGCGCGCCTGGCTGCCGATCCTGTCCAAGGCAAACCTGATCCCCGGCGATGCGCTGCTGTCATCGGGTACCGATTTAGGGCAATCCCTCGAGGCGGGCGAGGCGCCCGACCTGCCCCTGCCGGATGCCGCCGAACCCTTGCCGCCGCTGGAGGATGTCCAGCGCGCCTTGCGCTGGGCCGGACATTATAGTGGCGAGATCGACGGCAAGGACGGTCCCATGACACGCGGCGCCATCCAGGCGGAAGTGGCTCAGGCACGCGCCTCGACCGATCCGGGAACGGCCATGCGCCTGCTGCTCGAGCGGCGGGCCGCCTGGCGCGAGGAGATGGGGCTGGAACGCTTGCAGGATGCGGCAACGGGGCTGTCGGTCATGGCGCCGATGAAGGCCGTGACCTTTGATCGGTCCGAACGTGCCTTGTCGATCTATGGTCCCCGGGATGGTTCGGGAGCCGCGCTGATCCTCTTCAGCCAGCAGGGCGGCCAGCAGGAGTTGCTGGACCTTGCCGGGCTGGTGACGGCGCTGGGCTGGGTGCCGCGTCCCGAACGGGACGTGCGGCGGGGGCATATCATCCTGCGGGGCGAAAACGACCGGCATATCGGCGCGGCCGAAGGTTGGGTCCGTGACGGCCGGGCCGAAGGCTATGTCCTGATCTGGCCGCAGTCCGATCGGGCAATCCAGACCCGCGTCCTGGCCGAGATCAGCGACAGCCTGACACGTCACGCCCCCGGCCAGTCCGAAGGCAGCGACGCGCCGCTGCCAGTCACTGCACCCTAGTTCTTCGGCTTCAAGGTGCAGGCTGCACAAGGTGTCGCCATGACTTCTGGCAAAAAAGTCAGAGGTGACGTCCTGCTGTGGCGGTCGGGCAGGCTTTCATGCTGGCTCCTGATCCTTCTGTCGCCCCGTGACATGGCTGCCCTTGCGCCGCGACAGTCGTTCCGGGCTGCATGATCGGCGTCGATCCGATGGATTCTCCATGCCGGGCATCGAAAACGTCTGCTTCCCCAAGACGCACTGCAGGCGCTGGAGGCGAGGGAGCGGCATGTGAGTCTTTTGCCCCAAGCATGGCATGATCGTCCGCCTGACCCACGGAGCACCTGCACTTCGGTCCGTTCGACTTCCGACAAAAACGGGCAATGGGGGCCGATTGGCCCGACACTGCAGGATCAGGCAAACAGGCAGGCCGGCTTGCACCGATGGCAATGGCGGCCTTTTCCGCGC
>NZ_JBKGUN010000049.1:0-2726 GCF_046462195.1 Paracoccus sp. (in: a-proteobacteria)
CCCATCATCGCCGCCATGACGATGTCGCGGCCCGTCCGCAGGCCGCCGTCGGTGCGCAGGGTGACGCGTTCCCGCAGGCGGTTCATGGCCAGAACCTGATGCGCCTCGGTCAGGCCCATCTCCCACGGAAGACCCGCGAACTTGATGGACGTGGCCGGGCTAGCCCCCGTGCCACCGTTGTGGCCCGAGATCAGGATCACGTCGGCCTTGGCCTTCGCCACCCCCGCCGCAATCGTGCCGACGCCCGAGGAGGCCACCAGCTTCACCGTGATCTTGGCGCGCGGGTTGATCTGCTTCAGGTCGTAGATCAGCTGCGCCAGATCCTCGATCGAGTAGATGTCGTGGTGCGGCGGCGGCGAGATCAGCATCACGCCCGGCGTCGAGTGACGCAGCCGCGCGATCAGCTTGGTCACCTTCATGCCAGGCAGCTGCCCACCCTCTCCGGGTTTCGCACCCTGCGCGACCTTGATCTCAAGCTCTTCGCAGGCGTTCAGATATTCGGCGGTGACGCCGAACCGGCCCGAGGCGACCTGCTTGATCTTGGCGCAGGGGTTGTCGCCGTTGGGCAGCGGGTGGCTGTGCGCCGGGTCCTCTCCGCCCTCGCCGCTGTCGGATTTGGCGCCGATGCGGTTCATCGCAATGTTCAGCGTCATGTGCGCTTCGGGCGACAAGGCCCCCAGCGACATGCCGGGCGTGACGAAGCGCTTGCGGATCGAGGTGATGCTCTCCACTTCGTCGATGGGCACGGCCTTGCCCAAGGGCTTGATGTCCAGCAGATCGCGGATGTGGATCGGCGGGTTCGCCCGGATGGTCGCGCTGAACTGCTTCCAGACATCATAGGATGCCTTTTCGCAGGCGACCTGCAGCAGCTTCATCGTGTTGGCTTCCCAGGCATGCTTTTCACCTGCACGGCGCAGCTTGTAGAAGCCGCCGATCGGCAGCAGGTCCACGTTGTCGGCATGGAAGGCCTTGTGGTGCAGATCCTCCAGCTTGGCCTGCAGCCCGTGCAGGCCGATGCCGCTGATGCGGCTCTGCATGCCGGGGAAATACTCGGCCACCATGGCGCGGGACAGGCCCACGGCCTCGAAGTTCAGGCCGCCGCGATAGGACGACAGGACCGAGATCCCCATCTTGGCCATGATCTTGAGAAGGCCCGCGTCGATCGCCGTGCGATACCGGCGCATGTTCTCGATCAGCGAGCCGGTCAGCAAGCCGCGCTCGATCCGGTCGTTGATCGAATCCTGTGCCAGATAAGGGTTCACGGTCGTCGCGCCGCAACCGATCAGCACGGCAAAGTAATGGGGGTCGATGCATTCGGCCGCACGGACGTTGACGCTGCAAAAGGTCCGCAAACCCTTGCGCGTCAGCCAGCTGTGAACCGCGCTGGTTGCGAGGATCATCGGCATGGCCACGCGATCCGCGCCCTGCGCCTCGTCGGTCAGGACCAGATGACCGGCGCCGGAACGCACGGCATCCTCGGCCTCGGCACGAATGCGCGCCAGTCCTTCGCCCAAGGCGTCATGGCCGGCATTGTCGGGGAAGGTGCAATCGATCACCGTCACCGTGTCGCCGAACATCTTCACCATCTCGGCGAATTCGCCGTTGGCGACGAAGGGGCTTTCCAGGATCAGGATCTCGGTCTGCGCGCTGCTTTCGTCCAACACGTTCTTGAGGTTGCCGAACCGCGTCTTGAGGCTCATCACCCGCGTCTCGCGAAGCGAATCGATCGGCGGGTTGGTCACCTGACTGAAGTTCTGGCGGAAGAAGTGGCTCATTGGCCGGTACTGGTTCGACAAAACGGCCGGCGGCGTGTCGTCGCCCATCGAGGCGATCGATTCCTTGCCGTCCTCGGCCATGGGGGCCAAGACATGCTCCAGCTCTTCCATGGTGAAGCCGGCGGCGGTCTGGCGGCGGCGCAGCTCGTCGCCCGCGAACTGGATCGATTCGGGCAGCTCGCGCATCACGTCATTCAGGTCGACGACCTTCTCGATCCACTCGCCAAAGGGCTGGCTGCTGGCCAGACGGTCCTTGATCTCGGTGTCGTGGTACAGCTTGCCGTCCCACATATCGACCGCGATCATCTGGCCCGGTCCAAGGGCACCCTTTTCGCGGACGTTCATTTCGTCCACCGGGACCATGCCCACCTCGGAGCCGGCGATGACCAGATTATCGCCCGTCACGATATAGCGCATGGGCCGCAGGCCGTTGCGGTCCAGACCGCCGCAAACCCAGCGACCGTCGGTCATGGCCAGCGCGGCGGGACCGTCCCACGGCTCCATCACGGCGTTGCAATAAGCATACATGTCGGCCCAGGCCTGGGGCATGTCGGTCGTGGACTTGGACCAGCTTTCCGGCACCAGCATCGTCTTGGTCATGGGGGCCGAACGGCCCGACCGCACCAGGACCTCGAACACCGCGTCCAGTGCCGCCGAGTCGGAGGACCCGGCCGGCACGATCGGCTTGATGTCCTCGGCCGCTTCGCCAAAGGCACTGGAGGCCATGCGGATCTCGTGGCTGCGCAGCCAGTTCAGGTTGCCCTTCAGCGTGTTGATCTCGCCGTTATGGGCCAGCATCCGGAAGGGCTGGGCCAGCCACCACTGCGGGAAGGTGTTGGTCGAATAGCGCTGGTGATAGATCGCGAACGCGCTCTCGAACCGCTCGTCCTTGAGGTCGGGATAGAATTCCGCGACCTGCTCGGCCAGCATCATGCCCTTGTAGATGATCGA
>NZ_JBKGUN010000050.1:0-10379 GCF_046462195.1 Paracoccus sp. (in: a-proteobacteria)
ATCAACCATTCGGCATTCCGTCGGTCTGAAAAGGCACATATCGAGGTCTTCGGGCGCTCGGGTAAACTGGTGCGCCTTGTTCAGCGGCGCTCCGCTATCGGTTTGCCCGCGATGTGTTGTCCTCCTGTCAGTCCAGTCTGGACAAAAATTTTTCTTGTTTGCATTTTGTTATTGACATATGGTTCGCCACCAAACCAGCACAGGCCGCTGCATTGCAGCACCATGATGGGCATTGCAGCGGTTCCTGCGTGCGGCGGTTTGCCTGTTGGGGTCCTGTGAGGCTGTCCGCTCGCCGAAGGATGTGAAGCCGCGCGTCTTGCCCCGATCTTGCTCGGGGCCTGATCACGGGACCTGTGCGTCCCGTTCGCCCGACCGCCGCGTCTGGTTGCGCGAAGGATGCCGGGGCGGGCACAGGCGACGGGGCAGTCTTGCCTCCAAAGGCGATTGTTCCTGCGGATCGCGATGACGGCGGTGCCGCCGCACTCCCTGAGGGCCTTGTGACACCGTCGTATATGAAAGACAGAATCGCCGGTCACGGTGCCGATCGGATCATCGGGCGAAACCCTGCTCGTGACAGGTCAGGAAGAACGGGGCTGTGCCCCCCACGGCACGCGGCAACGCCACCGCCAGGATGTCGCCGGTGGCCATATCCATCGCCAGATGGACCGCTGCCGATACGGGCGCGGGCGATGGGGGCCCTGCTGCGGGCCAGTCATTTTCTGCCCCCCGGGGACCGTGATCCCGTTGGGCGCGGCGGCGGGATCTTTGCACAACGCAGGTCTTCTGCCGGCGGCTTGAGCCGTGGAGACGTCCGGCACCGGCCAGTCGAGCCCCGCCATTGCCGGGATGCCGGCCGCCATGCCACCTCGCTATGGTCACTCGGCCCGATGGCGTTCCCGTGGCTCGATTTGCCGGAGCGGCAGGCCAAAGACCACCTTCACCAACAGGCAGAACGGGATCTCCTCATCGGGGAACATCGGCGGTCGGCCGGGAGGCCGGTCCTGTTCGCCAGCCACGCCCTGTCCTTGTCCAACCAGATCAGCAGCGACCCCCGCCGCCTGAGCGCGTCATGGCAGGACGTGCCGTGCGTCGTGCGGTAGCGGGCAGCCTCGGGCTCAGTCATACAAGCACGCTTTTAGCCTACCAGATGGATCGGAGGGATCCTGCGGCAGGACGCGTTCTGCAATATGGGCCTCATGATGTGACCTTTCCTCGTTCTGATCGGTGACTGAAGCCGGTGTACTGGCTCATCTTCAACGGACCCAAGGATCGGCAACATGTCGCGGCAGGTCGTTATCGGTGCTTGGATGTCATCCCGACTGCCCTCATCGGCCACCCATGCATGCGGCAGCCTTGGAGCATAAGCAACGGTGTTATCCTGTCATATGGCATGACGGCAGAACGGATATCGCTATGGAGATAAGCACGCTTTCTGCCACGGGAAGTGCGGATACAACAGTCGCCTTTGCTCCTCTTCAAATCGTATGCCTTAAAGACGGGAAGTATTCTTGTGGATTGCATCCTGCATTGCAGGAGACTGAAACCGGATGCCATGACGGCCACCCGCTGAAAGCCTCCTGAACAGGACATGCCATTGGGAACAGCCAGTTCCTGCATGAACCCGGAGTTTGGCCAAAATCCTGCATTCGCGTCGACCATGCATGGCTGAGACTGGTGATGCACATGCACAAAAAGATGGTTCGGATTGCTTGGCTTCAGATGACGATGCAGCCCTCCTGCATCCCTCCGCGAAAATCGGTTTGTGCCTTTCAAAGCACCGTGGCATGGGGCTGACATGAGCAACATGCACGCGACTCCGGGACTGGCCAAGGTACCACCAAATGTGCTGCGGCAGATCCTGCGTGAGGAAACACGCGACCTGCATCAGCGACTGGATGAACATGTCGGCGTCATCGACAGCCGCGCCTGCTATGACCGGTACGTCAAAGGGACCCAAGCTTTCCGCGCCGCGCTGGAACCCGTGCTGATCGCAGCGCTGGCTGACACTGGCCAGCCTTGGAGCCTGCCGATCCTGCTTGATGCCTTGGATCGTGATCTGAGTGACTTGGGACAGACGGCGTCACCGGCTCCGGCACCCTTTGATCTGCACGGTATCTCCGCTCTGGCAGGGGCGCTTTATGTGGTCGAGGGGTCCTCTCTGGGTGCACGGGTGATTGCACGCCAGGCCAAGGCACTCGGTTTCGACCAAACTCATGGGGCCGGCCACCTCTCGCTGCAGACATCTCAATCTGGCCGGTGGCCTGCTTTTCTTGCATGGCTTGAGAGCCGTCCGGTTAATACCCCTGCTGCAGTGATTGCCGCGCGTGACACATTCAGCCTTGCCATGCGGGCTCATGGCATGACGTAGAGCCAATGACGGCAGATCCAGGCATTTCAGGCCACGGTTGATAAAGTGATCGGCGACCCGCTGGACCCTGTCTGTTCCCGTGATTAGGGTTGGCCGAAACCGATATCAAACGCCTTGTCTATTCACAGGACCAGATGACACAGACCGACCTGCCCGACCTGAGTGCCTGCGACAAGGAACCGATACATATCCCGGGCTCGATCCAGTCCTTTGGGCACATGCTGATCGTGGACCGTGCAAGCGCCACGGTGGTCGGCGCCGCTGGAGAGCGGGACAGCTGGTCGCGTGAATGCTTGGAACAGCCGCTTGCACATGTCTTGGGAGGTGCGTTCTCGGACCTTGATCCCGGGGCCGTGAAAACTCTGCCGCAGGTCCTGCCGGCCGTGCGTCATGACGGTCTGGCCTGTGACGCTGTTGCCTATCGCAGCGGCGAGCACGTGGTGATCGAGATGTCGCCCTGCCTGCAGAACGCCGTTCTGAACGCAGGCTTTCTGTCGCAGCTGGAGCAGTTCGGCATGACGATGGAGCGCGCCTCGAACCTGACCGATCTTTACCGTCGCGCTGCGCAGCTGTTCCGGGACCTGACCGGATTTGACCGCGTGATGATCTATCGCTTTCTGGAAGACGAAGCGGGCGTTGTCGTCGGAGAGGCCCGGTCGGAACAGGTGTCGGGCTTCATGAACCACCATTTTCCCGCAACCGACATTCCCCGGCAGGCGCGCGCCCTTTACGTCCGCAACCGCGTGCGCAGCATCGCCGATGTCGAGGCGTCCGTCCTGCCGATCACCGGCACCCGGCCGGGCATCGAAGGGATCGACCTGAGCGATTCGATGCTGCGCAGCGTGTCCCCGGTTCACCTGCATTATCTCCGCAACATGGGCGTGGGCGCATCGGCGTCGATGTCGATCGTCAAGGATGGCGCCTTGTGGGGGCTGGTGGCCTGCCACAACGCGACCCCTAGGATCATGGGCCTGACGACCCGCCTGGCCTGCCAGTCGATGGCCGACAGCCTGTCACGCCAGATCAAGCTGCGCGAGGAAACGGAGCTGTACCGCGAGCGTATCCGTCTGCGCGCGCACGAGGACATGGTCCTGTCCCGCCTCGGTCCCGACGACACCCTCGCGCAGTTCTTCGAACAGGCCGCGGGCGATCTGCAGGGACTTGTTTCGGCCGACGGATTTGCGGCCGTGCAGGGACAGGATCTTTTTGTCCATGGCAGCTGCCCCGAAACCGAGGATCTTCGGGCGCTGGCCGACCATATATGTCCACTCAGCTCGATACGGCCCTTTGTCTCGACATGCCTCAGCAAGGATTACCCGGCGGGCGAGGCGTTCCAGGACCGGGCAAGCGGGCTCTTGTCGGTGACCATGTCGACCGAGGTTCCGACCATCCTGATGTGGTTCCGCGCCGAAAAATTGCAGTTGGTGACCTGGGCAGGCAACCCGCACAAGAACCAGCCCGCAACGCCCGGCGCCACGCTGGAGCCGCGCGCCTCCTTCGAGGCGTGGTCACAGGAAGTCCGCGGCTGCGCACGCAACTGGACCGCGGCCGAAACTGAATCGGTGTCTCGCCTCGTCCGCATGATGCTGGTCGCGCGCAACAACACGCGCATCCGCCAACTGAACGCCGAACTGCGCACCACCCTGAAGGAAAACGAAAGCCTGATCCGGCAAAAGGAGTTCCTGCTGCGCGAGGTCAATCACCGGGTGCAGAACAGCCTGGCGCTGGTGGCCTCGTTCCTGCGCATGCAGGGACGACTGGCCAGTCCCGAGGTTCGCGTGCAGCTGGAGGAAGCGCAGAACCGCCTGACTGCCGTCAGCCTTGTGCATCGCCGTCTTTATCAGGATGACAGTTCCGAGATCGTCGATCTTTCGATCTATCTCGATGACCTGATGAAGGAACTGAAGGCCTCGCTGGATGGCGACTGGGGCGCGCTGATTCATACCGACTTCGCACCGATCCTGATTTCCACCGATCATGCTGTCAGCTTGGGCCTGCTGCTGAACGAACTGATCGCGAATGCCGCCAAGTATGCCTATGGGGGCCGCCCGGGACCGATCTCGGTTTCACTGCGCCAGACACGCGACCAGCTGCGGCTGGAGGTTTCGGATCAGGGCATCGGTCAGGACGGAACGACCAAGGGCACGGGCTTTGGCATGCGGATGGTGCAGGCGCTGGTCGACCGTCTGGAAGGCACGGTGACGGTCGAGAACAACCACCCCGGCCTTTGCGTCATCATCACGGCACCTGCCGGCTGATCCCCCGGGGGTCAGCCCCAGTCGGCGGCAAAGCCCGGTGATGCCACGAAGCTGCCGGGTGCCGGGGAAACCGGCGGCGGCTCGCACATCCCCTCTTGAAGATAGTGCAGCGCCGCCGTGAAGCCGCTGGCCGAGAACGGCTTGGCGATCAGCCCGTGCGCGCCGTCGAAATCATCGGGGATCTTCTTCGGGTTGGCCGTCACGAACACCACGATCGTGGAAGGCCAGCGCTCCTGGATCAGCGCGTTCACCTGCAGACCCGTGCTGTTGTGGGCCAGCTGCATGTCGACAAAGGCGACATCCGGCGTTCTTTCGGTGGGCAGCGCCTCGACATCCTTCAGTGATGCTGCAGTCGCGATGACGTGATGCCCCGCATCCTCGATCATCATCTCGATGTCCATGGCGATCAGGATCTCATCTTCGACCACAAGAATATCAAGCGGCGGCTTGGGGCGTTTCATTACTGTTCCCTGCTGACTGTGACATGGGCCCGGATGCCCTTTTCGGCGGCGGACCAGGACACCTGCGAACGGGCCTGCGCGGCAAGGCGGGTGATGATCCGTTCACCAAGCCCGGAAGGCATGGCGGACACGTCATCGTCGTGCCCCTCCATGTCGATCGTCAGGTGCACCTGGTCGCGTTCGGTCCATGCACGCAGGGCTATGACGGCGTCCGGAAGATCCGGCTCGTTGACGCGAATGGCGCGGGCCAGAATCTCGTTGATGATCAGGCCCACGGCCGAGGCCTGTCCGGCGGGCACCTCGGCACGGTCCAGATCGGCGCGGATGCGAAGCTGGCGGTGCTGGTTGCCTTGGATCAGGTCGCTTGCCAAGTTGACGGCATAGGCGCCGATGTCGAAGCGCGTGACATCCTCGGCCTGGTAAAGGTGGCGATGAACGGTCGCCAAGGCGTCGATCCGGGCCATCATGGCGCGCAGCATGTCGCGTGTTCCCGGATCATCCGCTTCGCGCATGTGCAGCCGTAGGATCGAGCCGATCATGGTCATGTTGTTCTTGACCCTGTGATCGACCTCGTGCAGCAGCAGCCGCTGCGCATCGAGCGAGCTGCGCAGTTCCGCAACGCGGCGGCCGACCTCGGCCTCCACCCGCGCCTTTTCCCGCGCGATCCGGGACTGGCGGTCGATGCGGTCGGTGATGTCCATCTGCGAGGCAAAGAAGAACTGGATCGCACCCGCGTCGTCGCGCACCGGACTCATGTAAAGGGCGTTCCAGAAGGTCGTGCCGTTCTTGCGATAATTGAGGATGTCCACCGACACGTCGGTCCCTGCCTCGACGGCAGTGCGCAACCGCTGGACTGTCTCCGGGTTCGTTTCGGAACCCTGCAAAAGGCGGCAGTTGCGTCCCAGCAGTTCATCCCGTTGATAACCGGTCAGGGTCTGAAAGGCCTTGTTGGCGAACACGATGGGATTGTCGGGCAGTTGCGGATCCGTGATGATCATCGCCATGCGCGTGGAACGCACGGCCGCCGCAAAGGGATCGGCACGCCCGTGATCATAGTGCAACGCCTCGGTCAGCGTCCAATCGTCCCGCTCTTCCAAACAATGTCCCCATGCCCTGAGGCGCGTGTTCCTTTGGCCCGACGAAGAACCGCTGCCCGAACCGATGGTTCCGTTGTCGATCCGCCCATCGCACCCGTGTTCCAGGAACGCGCGCCTTTGTGATGTTGCTGTCCATGATGATGACAGAATGCTCCACGACGGGACTGCATCAATTGCCCTTGTCGTGCAAGGGCGACTGTGGACAACTTTGCAGATCAGGGCTCGCGATGGCTGCGGTGGGTTTCGAGCCTTGCTGTTGCTCCAAGAAAGCGGCCGTTGGGGTTGAACCGGACGCCTTTATTAATTAGCTGGCTAACTATCATAAGGTTAGCATACTAACGATCATGCCAGACACTGCAATCATCGACTCTCTCCTGCAGGTCATGCGTACCCTGCGCCGGCATTACGACGACTGCGCGCGCGACATGGGCCTGACGATGGCGAGGGCACAGGTCATCACGACCCTCAGTCGCGAGGAAGGCCTGACGCAGACCGAACTGGCGGCCCGGCTGGGGATTGAGACGCCGACCCTCAAGCGGCAGCTGGACGGATTGGAGGCTGACGGTTTCCTGGAACGGCGTTCGATACCCGGCGACGCCCGCAAGAACGCCCTGTTCCTGACCGAGCGAGGTCGAGACAGCCAGATCACGCGTTTCAGCCGCAAGCTGCGTTCGGACGTTCTGGAGGGCATCGATCCCGAGGCACTGTCGCAGGCGCGCAGAGTTCTCGACCAGATCGCCGCCAATATCGCGAGGCTGGACCGGAAATGAGCAGCCCGCAACCCGCCGCCGCGCCACCTCCGCACCCGCCCCTGCCGGTCCCGCAGGCCATGGCCTACATGGGGGCTGCCGCCGTCCTCGCGTTGGCGCAGGGGCTGGGCCAAGGCTTTGTGTCGGCAAACATCCCGACCATCGCGGGCGATCTGGGGGTCACCACGACGCAGGCCAGCTGGCTGGTCGCGGCCTACATGATCCCTCGCGCGGCACTGCCCCTGATGCTGATCAAGTTGCGGACGCAGTTCGGACTGCGCCGTTTTGCCGAAATCAGCATCATCATCTATGTCGTGATGGCCTTTGTCTCGATCTGGATGTCGGATCTGCGGTCGGGCGTGATGGTTCAAGCGCTGTCGGGAATTGCGGCCGCTCCGATCTCCAGCCTGGCCTTCATGTACATGCTGGAGCCGCTGTCCCAAGCTTGGAAGATGCGGCTTGGACTGCCCATGGCGCTGCTGCTGCTGATGTCGGGGCCGTCGTTGGCGCGAGTGGTGTCGCCGGCCCTGATCGGCGACGGCGGGCTGCAGATGATCCACCTGACGGCCTTAGGAATGGCGCTTGTGTCCCTCGCTCTGGTCTATCTGCTGCCCCTGCGCCCCGTGCCACGCGTCAGGGTGATCGAGCCTCTGGACTTTGTCAGCTTTGCCCTGATCTCGGCAGGGTTTGGCGGGATGATCGTCAGCTTCGTGATGGGCCCCATCCATCAATGGACGGCCGAGCCTTGGATCGGCTGGCTGCTGGCCCTGTCGGTTGCCGCGCTTGCAGCGACGGTCATGATCGAGCTGAACCGCAAGACGCCCATCCTGGACATCCGCTGGCTGACCAGTCCTGCGATCCTGCACCTGACGGCCACGCTATTCCTGTTCCGGCTGATCCTGTCCGAACAAAGCGCCGGTGCACCGCGCATGTTTCAGGCGCTCGGAGTGGGCTCCGAACAGATGACCACGCTCTTCTCGGTCATCCTGATGGCCAGCCTCATGGGCGCATTGGCCTGCGTGGCATGGATGAAGCCTGCGCATGTTCCGCGTTTTCATTTGGTGGCACTTGTGCTGATCATGGCCGGAGCCTGGATGGACAGCGGATCCACCACGGCCACCCGTCCCGACGACATGATCGTCAGCCAGGCATTGATCGGTTTTGCAGGCATCCTGTTCATGGTGCCCGCGATGATGGCCGGCCTGCTGGCGGCGCTGGCACGGGGGCCACAGTACCTGCTGTCCTTCGTCATCGTCTTCATCTCGACGCAAAGTCTGGGCGGCGTGTTGGGAGCTGGCCTGTTCAGCAGCATCATCACGAACCGCCAAGCCGTCCACCTGCAGGTCCTGTCCGAACAGCTGACGGCCTCGGACCCTCAGGTCGTGGTGGCGATCACGGCGCGTGCGGCGGCCCTGGCCCCGCAAATCGCCGATGCAGCGCAGCGCAGGACACAAGCCGTGTCCGCCCTTGCGCGCGAGGTCAGCCAGCAGGCCACCGTGCTGGCCTACAACGACGCCTATTTCCTCACCTTCCTCATCGCCAGCCTGGCGGCGGCGGTTCTTCTCCTGCATCTGCTGTACAACCGGCTGCACGCCTTGTTCGCCAGGCAGCACCCGGCCACAGGAATTGAAACAACATCATGACCAAAGACCGCATCCTTCCGACCGTCATCGCTCTTGTTATCGGCATCGCGGGCATCCTGCTGCTGTTGTTTGCATGGCACCTGCCCCCCTTTCGTCCGGCTGAACCGACAACGGAAAACGCCTATATCCGAGGTCGTGTCACCGCTGTGGCCCCGCAGCTTGCAGGCTATGTCAGCTCGGTGGAGGCCAGCGACTTTCAGCCGGTGAAGAAGGGCGACGTCATCGCCCGGATCGACGACCGCATCTATCGTCAAAGGCTGGCACAGGCCGAGGCGCAGCTGGCCGGTGCGCAGGCCGCACTGGAGGTTGGGCGCCAGACGGTCAGTTCGGCCGAGGCGACCCTGCGCGCCAATGAGGCCGGGCTCGAGGCTGTGCGCTCGGCGCTGGCGACGCGGCAGGCGGATTGGAACCGGGTCAGCGCCTTGCGCGACCGGGGCGTCGCCTCGGCCTCGGCTGCCGAAGAGTCGCAGCTGGCCCTTCAACAGGCCCAAGCCGCACTGACCCAGTCCGAGGCACAGAACGACGTTCAGCGCGAAGCCGTCAGTTCCGCCCGCGTGGCCCTTTCGGCCCGCGAGGCCGAGATCGCCGGCGCCAAAGCGGCTGTGGAACTGGCGGGGATCGATCTGGACAACACGGTCATCCGAGTCCGTGAGGATGGGCGTCTTGGCGTTGTTTCGGTTCAGGTGGGCCAGTATGTCACGCCGGGCAGCGCCCTCACCTCCGAGGTGGGAGCAGATATCTGGATCGTTGCCAACTTTCGCGAGACGAGTCTGGGCGGGCTGGCCTTGGGCGAGACGGTGTATTTCACCGTCGATGCCCTGCCAGGTCAGACCTTTACCGGCAAGGTCGAGGCGTTCTCTCCGGCGACCGCTTCGGAATTCAGCCTTCTGGCCGGATCAAATGCGACGGGCAATTTCACAAAGGTGGCGCAGCGCCTGCCGGTGCGGATCGCGATCGATCCGGATCAGCCCATGTCGGACCATCTTGCGCCGGGGCTTTCGGTTGTGGTGACCGTCGACACGTCGACGGCCCCTGCAGCAGACTGATGTATCGTCTGAGGGATCAACCCAGCCGGTAATTCAGGCTTTTGCGCGTGATCTGCACGACGTGGATGTGGGTCACGTTGTACTGATGCGTGATGTTGTTGCTGCTAATTTTCAATCGTCTGCATCAGCGTGCATCAGTCTCAGGGTATCTGACCTCAGGTTTAGGCTCGTAAATGGATGAATGGAAGGCCACCATTCGTGCTCAAGAACAGCCGCAACTTCGAGCACGGAACGCAGTTTTCAACATTTATAAATATCGGTCATGGGGCTACTAGAGTCGAACAACTGGCTGAGATTACCGCATCACTGACCCGCTCATCGAGCCAGTCCGCGAAAGCCTTTGGATGTAATACCAGTTAGCTGGGTTGAGACAGATTTCAGCTCGTCGTCGATTTCTGCCCTTTTCACGAGGCGCTGGATCATCTGGGTGCAATTGATCGCTCCCGAGGCCAACGGCCTGCTACCATCCCATATCAAGTGCTCGACAGCATGCAGTTCCAAGAGCCGACGCAGGATACGCTGCATTGGACCAGTTATGGGGACAATGGGCTTACGCGTGTTAGTCTCGATTCCACCGCCAAGGAGGTTGATGACGCCAAGTTCAGGATAAACAAACTCGCCCTTTAGATCAGCAACCGCTTCAACACATACTCCGCAACCTACGTGTTTGATCGCAGGTTTTGATGATGTGATTGCTTCTTGGGAATGGAAGGACGCACTATGGGCAGGTTCGCCACGGGAGCGGCATGACCACCCA
>NZ_JBKGUN010000051.1:0-3091 GCF_046462195.1 Paracoccus sp. (in: a-proteobacteria)
CTGGCGCAGGCGCCAGCCGAGGCCAAGCGAGACGCGCTTCTGGCCGCCGCCGACGCCATCGAGGCCCGTTCGGCCGACCTGCTGGATGCCAATGCACAAGATCTGGCCTATGGACGGGACAAGGGCCTGTCGGCGGCGATGCTGGACCGGCTGCAGCTGGATGATGCGCGGCTGGCATCCATCGCCGACGGCCTGCGCGAGGTGGCGAGGCAGCCCGATCCGGTCGGGCAGGTGATTGCCGAATGGGACCGGCCCACGGGGCTGCACATCCAACGCGTTCGCACGCCGATCGGTGTCATTGGCGTGATTTATGAAAGCCGCCCCAACGTCACCGCAGATGCCGGCGCTTTGGCCCTCAAGTCGGGCAATGCGGTGATCCTGCGTGGCGGTTCCGAAAGCCTTCACTCCGCCAACGCCATCCATGCCTGCATGGCGGAAGGGCTGCGCGCGGCCGGTCTGCCCGAAACGGCCATCCAGATGGTACCGACCCGCGACCGTGCCGCGGTCACTGCCATGCTGACGGCGCAAGGGCTGATCGATGTCATCATTCCCCGTGGTGGCAAGGGTCTGGTGCGTCTTGTCCAGCGCGAGGCGAGGGTGCCGGTCTTTGCCCATCTGGAGGGGATCTGTCATGTTTATGCGGATGGCGCGGCCGATCTGGAAAAAGCGCGTCGCGTGGTCTTGAACGCCAAGACCCGCCGGACCGGCATCTGCGGTTCAGCCGAATGCCTGCTGATCGACCGGGCGTTTCTGGACCGTTATGGCGATATCCTGATCCGCGACCTGCTGGAGGCCGGTGTCGAGGTGCGTGCCGAGGGCGAACTGTCCCGCATCCCGGGCACCGTTGCAGCGCAGCCCGAGGATTTCGGGCACGAGTTCCTGGACATGATCATCGCCGCTCGTCTGGTCGATGGGGTCGAGGGCGCGATCGCCCATATCCGCCGCCATGGCAGCCAGCACACCGAATCGGTTCTGACCGAGGATGACGCCGTCGCGGCACGATTCTTTGCGGGACTGGACAGCGCGATCCTGATGCGCAACGCGTCCACCCAGTTCGCCGATGGCGGAGAGTTCGGGATGGGCGCCGAGATCGGCATCGCCACGGGCAAGATGCATGCCCGCGGGCCAGTCGGGGCAGAGCAGCTGACCAGCTTCAAGTATCTGGTCACCGGCGACGGGACCATCCGGGCCTGATCAGAACGAGATCTCGCCGCCCGTATTGTCAAACTCATGCCGCAGGGGGCGGTTCTCGGTCAGGGCCAGTTCGGCCAGCAGGGCGAAATGAACCTCGGACGGGGCGGGTGGCCTGCCTTCGCCCTCGCCCAGCCAGGCCCAAAGTTCGGGATCGATGCGGCTGCGGTCGCATTCGGCAACCAGCCGCCAACCCGGCGTATCACGCAGAACAATGACGCGCCCACCCCAGGGCATGGCGCTTTCGAGGCACATCATTGCCAACATCACCATGCGGATCTCGGGCCGGGCAAAATCCCCCTCGGCGTCCAGGCTGACCGAAAGTCGTCCCTGGGCCGCCATCCCCTCCAGCAGGCGGGCCAGTTCGCCGCGCCCGACACGCTGTTCGCCCTGCGCCATGCCAAAGGCCATGCGGTACCCTTGGATGCGCGACCGCGCAGCCAGCACGGCTTCGGCAATCAGGCGCATTTCAGGCGACTGGGCAAGGCCGGGAAAGTCGGGCGACATTTCCAGCAGCTCGACCCCGTTGCCGATGGCCCCCAAGGGCGAGACAAGGTCATGGCACAAGCGCGAGCCCAGAAGCGCTGCCAGATCGCCCGGAGCCATCCGCGTTGAATGCTGTGTCATCAATGGTTACCTTTCTGTCGTCAGAAGGAGCCGCCGCCGTGAATGAAATCCTGGAACCCGGAATGATCGTGCGTCACCCCGGCGCCCCTGAATGGGGCGAGGGGCAGGTCCAGTCGCGGATCGGCGACCGCATCACCGTCAACTTCGCCGATGCCGGCAAGCAGGTGATCGACGGTCGCCGCGTCGCGTTGCAGATCGTGCGGTTCAACGGATGACGCGCTCCTCAATGTCCGACGACCTTGCAACCACGGATTGTGCCGCGCAAGGGCAACCTGTCCTCTTGGATGGGCGCCGACTTGGGTTGTTGCAATGCTGCCGCCCGTTTTCTAGACAGGCTTGACCCAAGGCAGGCCAGCAACACCGTGAATCGCGCAGATCCCGCTTTCTTCCAGATCCGCCTCGCCACCGGCGAGCAGGACCTGATGGCCGCACAACGCCTTCGTTACCGCGTCTTTGTCGAGGAACTGGGCGGTTCGGGCCCGCTGGTCGATCACGAGGCGCGACTGGAGCGGGACGAGTTCGACCCTGTCGTGGACCATCTGTGCCTGATCGATACGCGCCGCGACGCGGATGCGCTGGATCATGTGGTGGGCGTTTATCGCCTGCTGCGCAGCGACCGGGCGGCCGAGTTCGGTCGCTTCTATTGCGACGGCGAATATGACCTGACACCGCTGCGGAACAGCGGCCGTCCCTTGCTGGAACTGGGGCGGTCCTGCGTGGATCCCGAGCATCGCGGCGGGGCGGCCATGTTCCTGATGTGGAACGCGCTGGCCGATTATGTTCTGGATCATGGCATCCAGATCCTGTTCGGGGTGGCCAGCTTTCACGGCACGGACGTGCCCATGCTGGCCCCGTCGCTCAGCTGGCTGCACCACAAGCACCTTGCCCCACCCGAACTGCGTCCCCGCGCTCGGGAAGCGGGTTTCCACCCCATGGACCTGATCGAACCCGACCAGCTGGACCGGCGCGAGGCGATGATCGCAATGCCGGCGCTGATCAAGGCCTATCTGCGGCTGGGGGGCATGGTGGGCGAGGGGGCGTATGTCGATCGCGACTTCAACACGACGGACGTGTTCCTGTTGATGGACACCGCCGCCATGTCTGCCAAGCACCGCGAATATTACGAAAGCCGCTGGCAGCCGACATGAGTGGCCCGACCTGGCGCGAGGGTACGCCGCCGCCGCTGCCGGGGCCGCAAGGGCTGCGGGAGTGGCTGCGCGTGGCCCGGCGCGGCCTTCCCGCCATTCTGGTCCTGCTGCTGGGAGTGCTGCTG
>NZ_JBKGUN010000052.1:0-4231 GCF_046462195.1 Paracoccus sp. (in: a-proteobacteria)
CGTCCGAGATGGAGCAGGAGCCTGTCATGGAGGATGAAGCCGGCTTCGACGATGCGGGTTTCGACGACGGCGGTTTCGAGGAGTAATCGCAGTTGCGGCGCCCGCTTTCGCAGGCGTCGCACCCTGTTCGAACCCAAGGTCCGTGCGCCCAGGAACTTTGAATGATCTCCGACAATCTGGCGCCACTGATCCGTCGCCCGATACTCAGTGACGTCCTGACACGTCTTGCTGCGGACTGGGAGCATCTCCGCATCTCGGTGGAACAACTAATGTCCGCCCTCAGGGACCGCGGGCTGATCGGCCTTCTGCTGATCCTGGCCTTTGCCAATGCCATTCCCAGTCCGCCGGGCACCTCAACGGTGCTGGGGCTGCCGATGCTTTATCTGTCTTGGCAGATGATGCGCGGCGGCATGCCTTGGCTGCCGCAGTTTCTGGCGGTGCGGTCTTTTGATATCGATCATTTCCGCACGATTGTGTCCCGGGCCATGCCCTATCTGAACCGGATCGAGCGCCTGCTGCGCCCGCGCATCCCGCCCTTCAGCGCGCCGGCAGCGTTCCGGCTGCTGGGCGCCATGTGCCTGCTGCTGTCGATCGTGCTGGTCCTGCCGATCCCGTTTGGAAACCTGCTGCCCGCGGCCGCCATCGCGCTCATTTGTTTGGGTGCACTGGAGCGGGACGGCATCTGGATCGCGGGCGGCGTGCTCTTCGGCATGGCCACGACCATTTTTCTGGCCAGCGCGATCGTGATCCTGACCCGTGCCTTGCTGGGCCTGTAACATGACTGTCGATGTTCCTCGTGACCTTCCTGCACCTGGTCGCGGGGGAGATGGCTCCAAAGTCATGGGCCATCGCTCATCCCGAGAAGTCAGCCCTGGCCTTGGGGATGATCTCGCGCGGCTATCTCTGGCCGCTGCGACCATTGCTGATCTGGGTTCAACCACCTGGCCAACCGCCTTGTCCGGGCCGGCGGTGTCGAGCCGGTCGAAAAGGCCGCCCTAGGCAGACGCGACGCTGCCACCATTCGTCAGCTTGTCGAGCACTCAGGCAAGGCTGGCACCCCGGCACCCGGAATGCAGCAGCAGCTGTCGGTGCTGATGGATCTGGGGAGCGTCCCCGTGGCGTCGCTGGTCGCTCAAGGTACGGCACCGACCTGCGTCGTGCCTGCGGCGACCGTGGCGGATGTAGGCGCGGCGGACGTGCTTCGGGTCCCATGCGCATTCCGATGACCGGCACGGAGGCTGTGCCAGCCATCCTTCACCTGCGGGACACGTTGGTGATGCCTGACAACAGCCTGGCCGACGACATCGCACGCCCTGCCCATGTCCTGACCCCCCTGATGCCGATCTATGAGGCGCCCGGTCGCATGCGCGCGCCAAGTGGCCGTGGTCATGGACGTGGATCGGATGCTGGGAGTGGCGTCACTGTCTGACATCGTCAAGCGCGTGCTGCCGGCAGGCGACTTGCAGCAAGTCAATGGGAACTTCAGACAATCTCTAATTTTGGAAGAAACATCTTTGGAGGCAGCTTCATAAAGATGTCGGTGATATCGTCTTTCAGGGCATCCAGCCTGCAAAACAAAGCTTTGGAGCAGAGCAAATGATCCCTGCCCTTTCCTCATGAAACACCTTCGGTCTCTTTGGCGGGGCGATCTGCCGCTTGGTGAAGCATTCTGGACGTGGACAGTTTTGATCGGCCTGTTCGTCAACCTGTCCACCACGATCTTGTTTCTGACATTGATGACACTGGATCTGCTTTGGACCGCACTGCTTGCAGGCTATGCTGTCTCAGTGCCTTATAATGTCATTGCCGTTGTTGGGGTCTGGCGGTCGGCGGAACGTCATCAGGGTCCAAGCCTTCAAGCGGACCTTGCGCGCGCTGCAAGCGTCATTCTCATGGCAGTATTGAGCATATCATGAGGGCGCCGGCAGACACGGCCTTCGACGTTATCTTGGGCATCATGCTTGGCTCCGTCGTCAGCCGGGCCATTAGCGGACAGCCGCCATTTGTCCCTACTCTCTGCGCGGCGGTTGATCTTGTGGCTCTCCCTTGGCTTCTTTCGCGGATCGCCTTCCGCTGGAGCCCGTTCGGCACCTTGATCAAGGGCCGGACGTGGATTCTTGTCCAGGATGGCAAGGTTGATTGGGAACCCATGAGCCGCAGCAATCTCAGCCGTGCCGACCTTCTGGGCGCCTTTCGTCTCAAGGCGTCCATAACGGACTGGACAAGCGTCAAAGAAGCACGTCTCGAGAGAAATGGAGAGATCAGCGTTATTCAGAGGAAGGATTAGGGTTTCCAATACGACTTTGGAAACCGACAGGAACGCTCATGGGCAGGTCATGATTGCCGCAAGCAAACCTCAGACCACGCCTTCTGACCGAAAAAACACCGTTTCTCTGACCTATCCGGCCATACCCTATGTTGTCACCAAGTTAATCTGACGCCCGGCGCGCGAAGTAGAAGTGTCGCAGGCAAGGTGCCGAGCCGGCCCCGGCCCGCTCTCTTCACAAAGGGCCGTAGGGGCGGGGCCGGCGGCTCTGGGCTCTCATGTCGTCACTCTGCTCGTGGCGGTGCGGCGGCCTGGGCTTCAGCCGCACGCCGTTCAGCACGTCGTTCAAGCCCGCTTTTCCTGCCGCCGCCACGCTTGCCGGTCGGGGTGTAACGCGTGCGCTGCTTGCCGACCGCACCGACCAGCGGAGGATCGGCGTCCTGCTGCGTCTTGATGAAGGCCAGCATGTCGCCAAGGCGCTTGTTCTCGGTGATCGCGGTGTGGGTCACGCGCTGCTGGCTGGGGTCGAAGACCCGGTAGGGCAGTTGGATGCCTTTCCAGCGGATCTCAAACGGCCGGTGAGCATAGGCGTAGGTCTCGACATAGCGCCCGATCGCGCTGCGCGCATGATCGCTGTCCTCGAGGATGAACTTCCGGCGCTCGTAATGCACCACCAAGCTCGCGCCGACCTGCCGTTGATCGCGGATGCAGAGGATGTCGCTGAGGCGTGAGGCCGGCAGATTGACTGGCCGATGCAGGTTGTCGGACCGGGCAGGGGGATGGGCAAAGCGCAGGTTGTGCCGCGCGATGAAGCCGGGCAGGAAAGCGTTGCCCGCCGCCATGTCGCTGATCCCGGCCAGCCGCAATTCCTTGACCAGCCGGTCCTGCAACGTTCGGTTCGCTCGTTCCACCCGGCCCTTGGCCTGCGAACTGTTTGCGCAGAGGATCTCGATGTTCAGCTCGCTCAAAGCGCGGCCGAACTGTGTCATTCCGTGCCCGCTGCGGGCCTCTGTCTTGTTGACGCGGAAAACGCTGTGCTTGTCGGAATAGAAGGCCACCGGCAGACCATGCTCGTGCAGATAATCCACCAGGGCCGCGAAGTAGCTCTCGGTCGACTCCGAGCGAACGAAGCGCAGATGCATGAGCGCACCAGTGGCATCGTCGATGAAGACCAGCAAAGAGCAGGGCGGAGCCCGATCCTCAAACCAGCGATGCTCGGAGCCGTCGATCTGGATCAGCTCACCCAAGGCTTCCCGCCGCAAACGGGGCTGATGCACCCGGCGCCGTTGTGTTCGGCTTTGCCAGATCCCGTCAGCGATCATCCATTTGCGCAGCGTCTCCGAGGACACCTGGATGCCGTGCCGCTCGGCCAGCGTCTCGGCCGCCAAGGCCGGTCCGAAGTCCGGATAGTCGCTGCGGATGAGCGACAGGATGTAATCTCGCTTCAGATCGCTGATGCGGTTGTTGGACGGCCGGCCGCGCAGCTTGTGCCGCACGGCCATCGCGCCGTCCTCGCGGATGCTTCGAACCAGGCGCTGCACCTGCCGCGGGCTGAGGCCCAGCAGGCTCGCCGCCGTCACGCTGCGCAGGCTGCCATCCAGCACCTGGGCCAAAACCTCAATGCGCTGCAACTCGCGTTCGCTCATCAGAACCAGTCCCATCTCAAAACCCCCGGATGATGCTGGGTCGAGCTTCACGCGTCAGGGGCCAAGCGACAAACTAACTTTGCCAGTTCGCGACAATCCTACTTTGGTTCTACAGCCTAAACATTCAACAATTCAATTTATGTCACATAGTGCTTGATATGTGCCGCTCGGACCTGTTGCTTACTAAAGCATTCAGCATCAGTTCATTTCCAGAGGTATGGAATAGCAAACTGTTGTCACGCACAGCGGCCTGCATGTCGACTCCTCCCTGCGGGTGCAAGAACAGTTCCCCATACCTAAGAATTTTGCCTCCGTTGCC
>NZ_JBKGUN010000053.1:0-4918 GCF_046462195.1 Paracoccus sp. (in: a-proteobacteria)
CACATCCACTCTCCAGATCATGGGCCACGATCTTGTCTTCGTGTCCACAAAACCGGCAGAAGATCAAAATCGACTTTTGTGCTATAGTGGCTCCCTTTCTTTCCAAAGGATTCGATGTGCACTCAAGGCGTGTCGGCCGCCCACCGAACCGAGATCTTGTGGGCCATTTCCATGAGAGTGGGTGCGACCAGATCCGGGCAGGGTGCGGCGGTTCCTTGCAGTGAAGCATTGATCCCGTGAGTGACCAAGGCTCCCTTGCCACCGAGAGACTGCAACCCGATCGTGTCCCATGCATGGCATGCGACTAGGCACAGGTCCGAGACCGGCCTGCCCAAGGCATCCGAGACGAGCCGGTAAGTCTGCGGCGCAGGCTTGAAGCAGCCGGTCGGCTGAACGCTGAACGATTGGCGGAAAAACTTGTCCAATCCCGATCGTTCAAGAGCCGAAGGTCCGTCCGAAGGCGGCGAATTTGTCAGGGTCACCATATGGAAGCCTTGATCATGCAAATGCGCCAATGCCTCGGCCGCATCGGCGTGGGGCGGCATCCTGCCAATGGCTTTCAGCAGCTGGTCGACTTGTGCATCAGTGATATTGACACCTTTGATCGTGCCGATCATGCGCAGTACTGCCCCTGCCAGGGTGCGGAAGTCGCTTTGCACTTTAGTCAAGGTAAGGACCTGAGAATAAAGGATCAACTGAGCGAACCATTCCCGCATGACCTCCTCGTCATCGAACAAGGTTCCGAACAGGGGGCGGAGATGATCCAGATCGAGCAGCGTCTCATTCACATCGAAAACCAAAACAGGCTTGGCAGGCATCGCTCGATCTCCGGTAGTGGAACTCCCTGAACATGAACCTCCATAATCGAAGAAAGTTCGCCACAGCCTACACCATCAGATCGCGGCGCACTGTTTGAACGCGAAGTGCCAAAACATGCAGCGATAGGACAATTGGACCACAGGGTAGAGTGGCCTCCGCAATATGTAGGGGATTGCAGTGGAGCGTGTGTCGCGCGCTTCACCTTGATATATCATATATCACGCGGCGGCGGCTTCTTTCAGATTCGAAAGCACTCGTCGCAGCGCAGAAGGAACAATAGATGCGGGCCGTCAGAGAAATGCTCTGGCTTGGACCCGCCAGTTCACCTCCTCCCTCGACTCATCCGGTCCAATCGACCAAAGTCCAGGCAACGCATCCAGCGTTCACAATAAACCGCGCAGCACCCGGATGATACCGAGATGCGTTTGCAGCACAGAAACCCTCATGCTGCCGTCTTGTCCTGCAGGACGATTGGCTCCCGACTAGCTGGGCTCGTCAGGACTTGTCCCGAAGAGCCGGCCCCGTTCGGCAACCAGCACACATATGACTGCAAGAATGCCCAGCACAAAGTAGCCTGCTGCCGTAGGAACCACGGTGCCGTTGAACTGTTGACCCACGAAGCCGCCCATCAGCGCGCCACCCACCGTCTGGATGAAGCCGAAAACCGAAGCCGCGGTGCCCGCCACGGCGCCAAGTGGCTGTAGGGACAAGGAGTTCATGTTGGAGGCCGCCCAACCGAACATGAACATGATCGCCGCCAAAAGCCCCAGGAAGAGCCACAGTGGCGGCGCCCCCTCCAGACTAACAAGAAGCAGCACCCCGCTCAGTGCAGTAAAGGCCAGCACGGCGAAGTGGGACATCCTCCGCATCCCGAGCCGCCTGACGATGCGCGAGTTGAGAAATGAGGAAAGCGCCATGAAGCCCGCCACCAAGGCGAAGGCGGCCGGAAACCAGACACCCAGCCCATAGATGTCCACGTATATCTGCTGAGCAGTGCTGATGAAACCAAACAGCGCGCCAAAGAGGCAGGTGCCGGCGAGTGCGTACCAAAAGGCTATCCGGTTCGACACAACGATCCGGAAGCCTCCAAAGACTGATCCCGACGTGAGTGGCCGGCGCTGTTCCGGCTCAAGCGTTTCAGGAAGGCGCAGCAACGTCCAGCCCCCGAAGACAAGCGCCAGTCCTCCCATGAAGACGAAGATGCTTTGCCATGGTCCCAGCAGAAGCAGCACTTCCCCGATTGACGGGGCGACGACAGGGATCACCATGAAGACCATGAAGACCAGCGACATGACCTCGGCCATGGCGCGACCGGCAAAGCAATCGCGCACAACAGCGGTGGCCACGACGCGCGTGGCGCTTGCACCCAGGCCCTGGATGAAGCGCAGGGCCAGCAGGGTGGCGAAGCTGGGCGCCAGGACCGCCCCAAAGGCCGCAAGAACATAAACACAGATTCCCAGCAGGAGCGGCACCCTCCGCCCGAAGCGGTCGGACAGCGGCCCGACGAACAACTGGCCCAGACCAAAGCCCATCATGTAAACGGATATGACGAACTGGCGCTGGTTTTCCTCGGTGACGCTGAGCGCGTCCGCCATGTGCGGCAAGGCCGGCAGCATCACATCGATGGCCAGAGCATTCAGCGACATGATAGCCGCGATCAGTGCGATGAATTCGGTGCGCGACAGCGTGCGGGCAACAACCTTGCTCATGAAATATCCAAAGATTTGAGGCGGAAATAGAAGAGGCTGACCCGGACCGCAGTTCGGTCCGCGCCGCCGGCAAAAGGGTAGACGCCCTCTTTAGCCGGGTATGATCCCGCTTCAAGCCCGGTTTCGGCAGCAGTTGTCATGCCAGGAAGTCGGCGGTTGTATGTATCAATGTATATGTATGTCATGCGCCACCGGCCCCCGTTCATTCATCGGCCGGATCACAAGTTTGGTCGGCGCACTTGTGGCGGGCAAAGTGACATGCAAATCCCCAAGCCCTTCATCCGGTAAAACCGGAAACAGGTAATCGATTTTTGAGGTTCTGAGAGTGGCGCAAGGTCGGCACCTTGAAGAACGGGAACAGCGCCAACCTTATCGAATTTCGAGGCGCCATTGCCCGAGGAGGGGGTGAGTTCCTGAACATCCGTCCGTCAGGGTGAGCAGTGTGAATATCTGCCTCATTCGGTTGAACAGAAATCCAACGATTGACGTGTCAGCAGAGCGAACGAAGTGGAAGGTGAACCTCGAGGCGAAGCCCCAAGCGATCGTTGCCGGGTAACTGCAGAGAACGGGATCTGTCGGAACAACGGCTTCAAACAATCGTCATGCAGGCTGTCCAGCCGGAAAGGATGGAAAGGGAGTGCATGATCTTTCATCAGGACATGCTGCAGTTGGAATTAGTGCTCCCTACCAAGGTACTGACAGGAAAATTTTTAGAGGGCTGGAGAGTGCATGGTCCGAAGCGACCCTCCGACAAGGAAGGCGCTTCGGTCTTTTACCACCATTGAGCTGCTTCGCTTACGTTAATGAGCAAGCATTTCCTGCGCTACCTCGGCACCAGTCATGGAAGACGGATAATAGGTCGGCCAGTTTGTGACCTCTTCAAGCAGTGCCGCACGATCATTACCCCAGTACAGGTGGTAATGGCCAGCATCTTCGGGGAAGATGCCGTGATCGCTGAACTGGATAAAGTCCGGTGCCGCGTCATCACCTGACACCTTAGCAAACACGTAGCGGACGCCGCGGTTGCCAGCCTTGTAGGTCAGAACTTCGTAGCCATCTTCCTCGTAAGTTCCTTCCACAGCCTGGTCACCCACATGGAAGGTCACGGTGCTGCCGTCGATGACGATCCGCCCGACCTCAGTGCGATAGCCGGTTTCATACTCGGCCCGATATTCTTCCGCAGATTTCGACCCGTTTTCGGCCTTGTGCCGCATGACGACGTCGAGAGTGCCGTCCTGCAGCAAAGGATAGACCGATTGCCAATCCCCTTGCCAATCCGTAAGCGCGCGCGCCTTGATCTGATCATCTGCAAAGATGCCCCGTCGGATGTCATCGGAAACATGAGGGTGCGCATGGTCATGATCATGGGCGTGATCATGGTCATGCGAGTGGGCAGGTGCCGGCTCCTTTGACTGCTGGGCCTGAACTTGGGCCGTCATGAACAGCAGCGAACCTGCTGCCAACAACAATCCCGTACGTGCCACAAATGTCATCTTCATGCCTAATTCCTCAAAGTCGCTCAAGCAAAACGCATCAGAGATTTGTTATGTGATATAGTTACGTCCTTCAAGAGAAGATGCGCAAAAATGGCTTCATTATCCAGATCCGTGATAACTGCTCAGTAAGTCCATGTTCACCATAAGATCCGGCTGATCAGCCGCGATCATTAAAGACATGCTTCAAGCAAATGACGCAGCCCTCAGTAATTCGGCAGGGACTATGTCCAGACACTTGACCTGCGGTCGTCGCCGCTCCGGTTCATTTCGCTGCAGGTACGCGGGCGGAGCAGACTGCATTGCGCGATGACCTGTCAGGTGCTGGCAAGGTCGGCGGCAGATGGCCGTGTCTGCGGCGCATGATCCAGTACAAAAGGCGTGCCGAGCAGAGCCTCCCGATCCTGTTGCACCTCGACCTCGGTCATAGCCGCTTCGAGATTCTCGAAAGTCAGAGGCGTTTGTTGTCGAACCGTTGTTCGAAGCGCCTGCCATGCATGGTCTGTTTCAACCCGGCAAGGGAGGCTCAAGCCGCCGATGCGTTTCCTGCATCGCGTTCGCGCCGCACCGCACTGCCAGCACAGTTGCAAGCGGGCCTCCGGAAGTGGCGGAAAGATCGACGCGCGGGTCCTGCGGGCATGCGGTCTGCCTATCCCCATCGGGCTGTAGCTGCCTGTGTCTTCCCGCTTGGAAGGCGTTCGGCGGCGGCCGAACATCCAAAGGCCGCACCGCGCACCAGTCAGGTCCCGCTAAAGTGCCTCAGACTGCGCTCGGCTCCACGTCAGGGTCCCACGCCCGAGTCGCTTGCCCCGGGTAAAGCTGCCGGCTTTGAGGCGGTGAGGGCACAAGCGGTCCAAGACGGACTGGATGGCTCCCATCTCCGGCATGGCACTGTGG
>NZ_JBKGUN010000054.1:0-12937 GCF_046462195.1 Paracoccus sp. (in: a-proteobacteria)
CTGCACCGGGATCAGCGCGTTGCCCATGGCCGAGGCGTCCGCCACGGCCGAACCCGAGACGCCGCCGCTGGCCGTGAAACCGAAAGGCGAAGCGCTTACCGTGCCTGCCATGACACCCCTGCCCTACTCCACCCCCAAGATGTCGAGGTTGCCATGCCGCGCCAAGGAGGCAGGGGCTGCAGATTGTTCTGCCAAACTTTCCGCTATGACTGATCATGATACACAGACGGAACAACCTGTCACCAAGGGTCCGGCACATCATCCTTGGACTACGACAACCAGTACCTTGCCTCATATCAAGCTGGGTCACAATTGGCCACAATGCGCGCCAGTTCCACTATGAGCTGGCCCCTTTCAGGCCACCCCTGCAAGCCGCAGCGCGATCCCGGCGAGTGCACAGCCTGCCAGCACCATGACCGGGCTCAGTCGGAGCCAGAACACACCCGCCATTGCGGCGGTTACCAACACCAGAGCCGCCAGATCGAGGGTTCGCCATACCGGCAGGTCCAGATCCAGGCCATAGGCCGAGATCGTGCCAACTTCGCCGAACAGCACGTGCAACCCGAACCAGACAGCCAAGTTCAGGATGACACCCACCACGGCCGCCGTGATGGCCGTCAGAGCCGCCGTCAGCACGCGGTTGTCGCGCAACCGCTCGATGAAGGGTGCACCGAGAAAGATCCACAAAAAGCAAGGCAGGAACGTGACCCAGGTCGTCAGCAGCCCGCCCAAGGTGGCGGCCAGCAGTGGCGGCAGACTGCCCGTGTCCCGCAATGCGCCCATGAAGCCCACGAACTGCGTGACCATGATGAGCGGGCCCGGCGTTGTCTCGGCCATGCCCAGACCGTCCAGCATCTCCCCCGGAGCCAGCCAGCCGAAGTTCTGAACCGCCTCCTGTGCAACATAGGCCAGCACCGCATAAGCGCCGCCAAAGGTCACGACGGCCATGACGCTGAAGAAACCTGCGATTTGCGAAAACACGTTCTGTGGCCCAGCCAGCAGGAACAGCGCTCCTACCGGCGCCAGCCACAGTGCCAGGAAGATGATCGAGATGCGCGCCGCCCAGGCTCCGCTGACGCGCGTGTGGTGAGGCGTGCCTTCCCCCAGCAGGGTGTCTGTGTCCATGACCTGCCGAGCGCCGACCTTGCCGTGGCCGCCGCCACCCTGGAACGCCGCCAGACCGGCCCGGGCCCCGAAAAAGCCGATCAGCCCAGCCATGAGAATGATGACCGGGAACGGAACACCGAACGCAAAGATGGCCACAAACGAGGCTGCTGCAATGGCCATCATCGAGCCATTCTTCAGCGCCCGCGATCCGATGCGGATAACCGCCTGCACGACGATCGCAAGCACTGCTGCCTTGAGCCCGAAGAACAATGCTTCGACCGCGCCTGCATTGCCCCAGATCGCATAGATCCAGCTGAGCGCCATGATTGCCACGACGCCCGGCAGCACGAAAAGAAGGCCTGCAATGATGCCGCCCAAGGTCCGGTGCATGAGCCAGCCGATGTAAACGGCCAATTGCATCGCTTCAGGTCCCGGCAGCAGCATGCAATAGTTGAGGGCATGGAGGAACCGCTTCTCGCCCAGCCATTTCTGTTCCTCGACCAGAATGCGATGCATCAGGGCGATCTGGCCCGCAGGACCGCCAAAGCTGAGAAGCCCGATGCGCGCCCAGATGCGCCCGGCCTCGCTCAGGGTGGGATAGGGACGGTTCTGCATCATTCTGTCCTCGGCTTGTTGGTGGGCCAGTTATGCGTTTCATCCGTCGCGTCCCGCGCCCAACGAAAGAAGGCGTCATAAAGCAGCATGCCGGCCTCAAGCTGCTCCAGGTCGTCGGCATACATGCGCGACAGGCCAAGCGAGGCGGCCAGAAGTCCTGCCGCCTCGGGTGCCAGATCCAGTCTTGCCGTGTCTGCCGCGCGAACGATTGTGGCCAATCGAGCGAGCGCGGGGAGGTTCAGGCCAAATTCGGCCAGCATCACGTCAAAGCTACACAGTTCGCCCCGGTGGCTCCAGAACACCCCTTCAATGTCAAAGGGCGCGGCCCCGTAACGCTCGGCCACACCGACCACCTCCGAAGGCGCGACGAACAGGATCACGGCGCGCGGGTCCACGAACCGGCGGATCAGCCAAGGACAGGCGATCCTGTCGATCTTGGGCCGCGACCGGGTAACCCAGACGGTGCGGCCTTGATTATCCCGTGCTGGCAACCTCGCAGGGTCGATCAGCGGAAGTCCGGCACTGAGCCAGGCATCAAAACCACCCTCCAGATACTCTGCCGCAATCCCTTCGGCCCGGAGCCAGGCCGCAGCGCCTTGGCTGCGCCGGTGCCCGGCCCGACACACTGCCACGACGGGCCCTTGTGACCGTCCTACAACGCCAGCCATGGACCTGTCCTCCGCACGGATTGCTCCCGGCAGCAGTAGCGGGTCGACGGCATAATCTTCATCAGATCGCACATCCAGAAGAAGGGGCGCACGCGCCGTACCAATGATGCGGCTCAGCTTATCCGGTGAAATGGCATTGGGTGCAGGCATTGGCGTTCCTCCCGTTACGAGGTCGATCAGGATCGATCTGGAACGCGATCTTCGGCTGACGCCTCGTGGGGAGGTCGCGCATCCCCATAAATGGGAAATAGGAGAAAGGCAGCGCCCGCGTCAAGGGCTCTGGGCGACAGTGAGCTTTCCCTCCATGAGTGTCCATTCTTGGAAACCCAGAAGAAGCCGAAGAAGCTGTTGCTGCAAGAAGACATTCGCTGCACCTGGACAATTACCTGATACAAACCTCCTGCATTGCCTTTCGGTGTAGGATTCCCTTTATCGCCCTACCAGCCACATGGGACTTAGCGTTAGTCATTGACTGTGCACGATAGCCTGATTGAAGGCGTTGGGACGCTGCGAAAGCACTTGGGCTGCCAACTGGCATGCAGTCCTGCGGTTGCAGCAGTTCAAATAAAGCGGCCTTTCTTACAAGGTGCAACAATGGGATTGGTGACAAGCGACGACATTGAATCCTGCCCACCCCACCAATGAAAAGCCGAAGCTCCCAAGACTGGTATTGCCCGTCGACAAAAAGTCTTGGCCTTTGGCATGTCAGCGCAGGCTCGAGCTCGAGACACAATGCCTGACGGTTAAACGGCGGCCTTTATCCTGCCGAGATCATTTTTTAGCTTCACGGAGATCTTTTGCGTTTGCTCGCGGATGTCGGGGATGGCGGTGATTTCCCAGAACGCAGCCCGAGAGGCGGGACCAATGGCGCGGATGCGCGGGTTGGGTTGACCTGTGACATCAATGATCGCGTAGTCGGGAGTGATGTCGAGGCCAAGACGCAAGGGATCGATCCGCGCACGACCACGTGCCAGCAGGTCAGCCACCAACGGAAAGGCGTTTCTTTCCGGGTCGTGACGGATGCCGCGGCAGTCGATGATGCGGGTGGCGTCCAAAGCAAGGATCCGGGCTCCGCCGCGCGGGCGCTAGTGGGCGCGCAGGATGGCGTTGTCCCTGCTGGCATGGGAGAAACTGCCAGCCAGCAGGCGCATGCGGCCGCTCTCGAGGGCCTTGTGGAGCGGAGCAGAGCTCTCCGGTGGCAGGCGGTGGCGATGGACTTCCCACCAAGGGGGCCGCGTGACGCAGGAAGCGGGCGCGTTCGGTAAAGGGCATGGAACGCCACAGGGCCGCAAGATGTGGGCGGATGCCATCAACGGCATCGCGCCAGGTGCCGCCTTGGTCCTCTGCGTACCGCGCCTGATCACGCAGCCAGCGCATGAGAGCACTGACCGGTCCGCCCAGAGGCACTTCGGCACGGCTGATCTGCAGAAGCTGGCCCGGGGCATGAACGCGGGGCATCTGGGCCCGACGGGACAGTGCCACGATTTCTCCACGATGGCCTGATGACATGAGACTGAGCGCCTGATCGACCATTGACAAGCCCCACCACACGCCCGCCAGGGGGCGGGGGCGGAGCAGCCTCCCATGCCCTCTGGATCAAGCCTTTCAGGTCTGGCTCTGGCAGGACGTACCCGGGGCCAAGACCGCAAGATCGGCCGGGATGATTTGGCCGTCATCCAGATGTGCCGCGACGCCTGCGCGCGTGGTCGCCAGCCGCAGACAGGCCGCGCGCAGGCGACGCAGCCGCCCATTGGCGGACAAAGGGGACAGCAGACCGGTCATATAGGTCCCATAAGCTGCCTGGCTCACAAAGCAGGCCCCGGTTGCTTCATGCCCTTGGCACGCTTTGGGCTGCATTGATGCACTACCACGGGCGCTGTGCATCGGTCCGGCTGTGGTGGACCGCGCATCGTTATCTGCCGAAAAATCCCCATGCGGCGCAAATGCCAACAGGAATAGCTTCCATCGGCAGTCTCCGAGTGACGATGATTTCGCCAAAATCTGGTTCAACGGCAGCGTTGCAGACTACTGCGCACGGGACGAACTGAGTCCAGCCTGCGGCCTTAGAGCGCCACTTCGTTGCTGCGACTGCATTCGCCGGGGCTAGTACAAGTGCCCGTGATGCCTGCTTGAGCCACTAGCGACTGATTGGGAAACGATAAGCTGCACTTGTCAAAGATGCCCCTCTTTTTAGAAAGTGGCGACCTATACCTAAGCAGGTGAACATCACATTTTTCGTGAAGAGGAACTGCGGCATCTCTTTGCTGGTTCTTCATCTACATGATCAAGGAGACCCACGATGGGCGAGATGACTGACAAGCTGAAAGCAGCAGGCAACAAAACGGCAGGGGCCGTCAAGGACACCGTGGGCAAGATGACCGACAACGAGCGGCTGGAGGCTGAAGGCAAAACCCAGAAGGCGAAGGGCTCGGTGCAGGACGTCACCGGAACCGTAAAGGGCAAGCTCGGCAACGACATCTGATCAGTATCGACGAACAGCCAAGGTCCCGCAAATGCGGGGCCTTTTCGTTAGAAAGTTTTCTTGAAAAGCATTCCACGTTATGTCCTCTGCGTAAGAGGGAGCAGTTGCCATTGCTGCACACAAGCATCCACGTGAAGAGCCTAAATCCGCCATTCAGTCCTCAAGGCGCAGCGAGAACCATAGGAAACAGCTGTCCCCACGACAGAAGCCGATAGATTTGCAGAATGCTTGGACTATATGATTTTTAGGATGTGTTCCCGCTATCAGGTCACTGCAGGGTAGCATCTTGGCCTTCAATTTGCACGCATTCACCAAACCTCTGCCGGCTCCTAGAACACAGCAATTTTTATGAATCAGTAGGTGGTGCATGTCCCTTCCGCGCCTTCCAGAGTGAAGGGGGATCAGCGGACGAAGCTCACCATATTCGATCGCCCGAGAGTTCATTTCTGCAACAAGAACGTGGACCCACGGCGGTTCTGAAAAGGCATCCCTTGTCAAAGCACTGGGTGCGAGCCAAATGTAATCTCCATGGCGCTCTGCAAGTTTGCTCCCCAATCGAAGAAGCAAGGCGCGTCAGCCGGGCGAGCGGCTCCCACCTGACTGAATGCTATCTCCAGAACAAAGGTATCGGTTGCATCGCAACTCCTTGGCATCACAGGAGCCCGTACAATATGTCGCCCTGTGGCGGCATCATGGCAAGGTGCACGTGCCGTTCTCAGCTGAGGCGGCTGTAATAGTTCCCAGATGATGTAGCGTTCATGCATATAGCCTGATCCTGAACAGAGTATATACTCCTGTCAGTATCAGCTTTGTCCAGCGAAGCGAACTTCAGGAAGCTACAAGCCAAAGGCAACTATCCGGAACTTGCGGCTGCTCGCTGCACCTGCGGCGTTGCAGGCCCCTTTGGCAGCAACATCGACCCGACAGGCGGAGAACTACCTGATGCGGCACGGTATAGCGCCAGAAGCGGTATGCGGAAGCCGCCGTCCAGTTTTACGTGAGCGGCCAGTCCAGACAGCGTTGCGACGAGTGCTATCAGGCCATCCTGCCGGGCTCAGAGCCGCACCTGAAGCAAGGCGCGTCACGTCCGCTCGTATTCACGGGTCGGTCAATGGTGCTGCATGGTGATTGCAGATGTGCGGCGCTGTGGGCGCATTGCAAGGGTTTTACGTCATTTGTACTGGCTGTGATCCGTTTGGCTTTGCAGCAGGCTCAAGGCCCAACGCCCAGCGCTGGTGCTCAGGCCGGTATCACGAATCCCGTTGATCTGATCCCTGCGTCCCGGCATTTCTGGGTGAAGTAAAGGAGGGTGACAGCATGCGTGTCCTGCTGATCGAGGATGAGGCCGATATTGCCGACGCGCTGCTGCATTTCCTGCGCGCGCAGGGTCATGCGGTGGATCATGCGCAGGATCTCGAAACGGCCCGGGCGGCGCTCGGCGTTGCGGTCTTCGACACGATCCTTCTGGATCTGGCACTGCCGGACGGGTCCGGGTTGACATTGCTTCGCGAGCAGCGGCGGCAAGGCAACCGGGTGCCGGTAATTATCGCAACGGCGCGGGACCAGATCTCGGAGAGGATCGCGGGCCTGGATGCGGGGGCCGACGATTACGTGGTGAAACCCTATGATCTGACCGAGATCGGGGCGCGGCTGCGCGCGCAGGGCCGCCGCGCCTCGGGCGATCCGGCGACCGAAACTCAGCTCGGCGGGCTGCGGGTGGACCGCTCAGGGGCGCGGCTCTATCGCGGCGACACCGAAGTCCGCCTGACGTCGCGGGAATGGGCGCTGTTTGACGCGCTGCTGTCAGCTCGGGGCCGGGTGCTGTCCAAGCAGGTGCTGGAGGACCGGCTGTTCGCTTTTGATGATGCCCTCGCGGGCAATGCGGTCGAGGTCTATGTCTCGCGCCTGCGGGGCAAGCTGGGGGCGGATACGATCCAGACCCGGCGCGGTCTGGGATATCTGATCCCATGACGCGCCCTTGGTCCCTGCGTCGCCGGCTGGTGCGGCGCGTAATGACTGGGGCCAGCCTCGCCTGGCTGGTGGGTGTCGGGCTGGCAGGCTTGGTCATCGCGCATGAGATGTCCGAACTGATGGATGAAAGTCTGAAGGGAGCGGCTCGGCTGTCGCTTGCCTTGTATCAAGGTGCCGGGGAGGTGGGCCACGTCCTGCCCGGCAATGGCGTTGCCATCCGCATTCTGGATGCCGGGCGGGTGGTGGTTGATGCGCCGTGGCAACAATTGTCGCGGGACGGCGGTCAGGATGCGGAGAGTTGGCGGGTCTTTCGCGTGTCGGACGGACCCGTAGCGGTGGAGGTCGGCCAAAGCGACGAATGGCGGCGTGACGAGTTGGCCGAAAGCATGAGTTGGCTTGTGGCGCTGATGCTGCCTGTCCTGATCACTGCGCTGGTCGCGGTTCGGGGCGCAGTCGCCTCTGCCTTGCAACCCGCCACGCGTTTTGCAGCGACGCTGCGGAGCCGTGATGCGCGGGATTTGTCGGCTGTCGTGGCGGATGATCTGCCGGATGAGCTGGCCCCGATCCGGCAGTCGCTGAACCTTTATCTGGCCAGCATCCGCACCCATGTCGATGCCGAGCGGCAGTATGCCACAAATGCCGCACATGAACTGCGCACTCCGATTGCCGCCGCCTCGGCGCAGGCGCAGTTGATGGCTGCCGGTCTGGCGGACAAGGATGCGCCCGCCCGCATGGCCGGAGCGCTGGCCCGTTTGGGCCGCCTGGTCGAGCGTCTGCTGCAGATGTCTCGGGCCGAGGCCGGAATGATCGGGACCGGGCCGTGCGATCTGGTGCAGATCACGCGGATGATCCTTGCGGAAACCGAAATTGCGGCCTTGTTCGATGATGGCGATCTGGCGCAGATGCCGGTCGCGGTTGATCCCGACGCGCTGGCGATGATCCTGCGCAATCTGCTGCACAATGCCTGCGAGCACGGCACGGGCGGGATCCGGGTCACCTTGGCGGCGGGACCCGTTCTTCGGATCTCAAACGCTGTAGGGCCGGATGCGGCATTTCGGCATGGTACCTTCGACAAGTCGGTCTTGTCCCCGGGTACGGGGCTGGGACTGGCGATCGTGGCCCAACTGGCGGCCGCACAGGGGATCGCCGTCATCCATGCGATCACTGCGGGTCGTGCCATCGTCACGCTGCGGTTCTGATCTCCTTACCACAGGCCCAGCAGGTGCAGATGCCCGCTGCGATGGGCCAGATCGATCGCCTCAGCCAGCGGCAGGGCGGACAGAAACACCAACGCATCCCGGCCGTTGCGCCACAGCAGGCGGGGCTGGATCGTCACCTGCTCTGCTGTGCGAAAGTCCGACAAGCGCGGGCGGATCATCGGCACGGCAGCGCGATAGGCCTCATGGGAGGCGCCAAACCGGGCCTGCAGAAAGCGTTCCTCGTGCAGCGCGATGGTGGTCAGCACCAGCACGCCTGCAAGGCCGAACAGCGCGGCCAGCGTGATGCTTTCCAATACCAGCCCGAAGCCCACAATGCCAATGATCGAGAAGAGATACAACGGATGGCGACAGACCGAATAAGGTCCGTCCTGCATCAGCTGTCCGTTCTTGTGCCCGCCGATATAAAGCGTTGCCCAGAACCGCCCTAAAATCGCAGCGAAAATCAGTATCGTGCCCATTACATGCAAAGCCGCCGCGGGCGCGGCAGACCATAGTGGAAAACCGAGCAATACCAGAGGCAGCCCCGCCAAAAACAGCCCGCGAAGGATGCTGATGCGCAGACGCTGGTTGGCCGGGCGGGCGGCGTGGATCGGGAAGTTGGTGGCGGTCATTGCGGTATCCTCAACTGTTGTAGCCGAAGGAGGACTCCATGGCCTCCCAGCTTTGGTCCATGGGCCAGGCAGTGCTGACAGGCAGCGAAACGTGGCCATACCGGAACGAGATCTGCGCCTCGGCCAGTGCCTCATCCTGCCCTTGGCTTGCCAGATAAAGGGCGGCTGCCAGTCCGGTGCGATCGGCGCCCGCCTTGCAATGGATCAGCAAGGGCTTGGGCAGCGCGTCCAGCAACGCAATCAGGTCCGCGGCACGTTCGGGTGTCAGCACCTCGCTGTCGCGCATCGCGAAATCGGCGTGCTGCAGGTTCAGGCGATCGGCGGTGGCACGTTCAGTCCGATACCACGCGGCATCCGATTCACCGCGCAGGTTCAGGACGCTGCGAATGCCATGTGCCGCCGTCCAGCCCGACAACTGCGCCTCCGAGGGTTGGGCGGAGCGGTACACCTGCCCCGCCAGCACGGCATGAAAATTGCCCGTCCGCTGCAACCAGCCTGCCCATACGCCCGCTGCGGAGACAGCGACGACCAGAGCGGCCAGCGTCCCCCCCAGCAGCCGCCTCAACGGCGACTCCTGTCCGACAGGGGTCGCCTTGTTCCGGTCAGCATCGACAGGACGAGTGTTTCGTTGTGGGGAAGTCTTTCGAACAGCACGCCTGCCACATGCAGCCCCGCCAGCACCAGGAGCAGCGTGGCCAAGACTTCATGGACCGCCTCCATGGCGAAGGACCCCGAGAATGCGCCAGTCGTCTGCAGCCAGCCGGTCAGTACGGCGCCCGTGATCGTCAGCAGGACCACGATCATCACGCCGCCTGCCGGATTGTGGCCTGGAGAGCGGCGGGTCCGTCCGGCTCGCAGATCGCGTAGAGAGGCCAGTACCGCACTCGGGCTGCGGATGATATCCGCGAACAGGACGTGGTGGGGGCCGATCAGCCCCCGGACCACCTGCGCGGTGATCCGGCCCGAGACGACGTAACCCAACCGTCCGTTAAAGCCCTTGCGCCCCTTGGATGTCAGCCAAATTTCGGCGAGCGGGCCGAGCAAAGACCAGTGGAACAGCCGCACCAAGCCGTCCCATCCCCAGACCCTGTCACTCATCAGAACCTCGCGGATACGAACGTGGCGGGATCAAGGAACTTCTCGACCCGATTGCCGTCCTGATCGCGGCCATGGACCTCGTCGCACCCGTCATCGGTCTTGACGTTGCTTATCGTCCAGCCCTCGGCGGTCAGATCTGCTGTCAGTTCCTCGACCGGCCGCCAGTCAACTTGCGGTACGGTGCAGTGTTCGTCGGCCAACGCGGGAAATGTCAATCCGGCCAGCATCAGGGCAAGAAAAGAAGTGCGCATGGAATTCTTCGTCATCGGCTTTTCGATACGAACGGTCTTGCGCGTTGGACCTTACAACAACCTTACGATCAAAGCGGATGCCTGGAAATGCCGATCATGCGGGAACAGATGCCGTACTGGTAGGGCCGACGGCAGTAAGATCGAGAACAAGAACGCTGTAAAGACAATGGGCAATGTCCCCGAAGATGCCGCACAGCAGAAAACTTTGCCCAGGCTGGATGCGTAACCTTGTATGGCCGGAGGTCATTTTGCCGTTGTGCCGCAGGCCGTAATAATTTGCGCGCCAGTTCGATGCCGATATCTGCAACCGTGCTGGCCACAGGGGTGGTTGAGACTCCGTCATGCAGCGCATTGAGGGCGCCGCAGCGCCGGCGTTGCCCGCAAGGCCAGAATTGGCTGCCAACGAGGTTCTGCAAACGATCAATGTATGGTGATCAGTTCGCAGTAACCAGTCGGAGGTATGTTCAGCCACGAATCGCAGCCGCAAATCTGAAAGGCAGGTTCGGGAATGACGGCAACACATGCTCCAATGGCCTACTGTCGGCTTTGGGTCGATGCTCTTGCTGCCTCTGCATTCGCTGTAGTGTCCATGAATGTGGGAGAGGGCTCTTTGCATCAATGCCAGCGTGCGGCACTGAGCAGCTTTGCGAGGCAGAGCGGTCGCAGTTCTGCAAAGGAGTGCGCGAGATGTATACAACGAACTGACTCATACATTTATCACCGCCTTCATGAACATCTGATGCTCAAGGAGGAGATCGTCATGTTGAAGACGTCGTTGCGCCTTGCGCCAGCTGGGGTGTTATGGGAGCCATTCTGGCCCATCCTGCACAGGCGAAAGTTGAACAGTTCGAGATCGTCCAGCGGCTCAGTCCCGCATTCGAGGGAGCCGAGTTTGGCTCAGCCGGAGCTTACGAGAGAATAGATGGCATCGCTCACCTGGCGATCAATCCTGAAACCCTTTGTGGAAGGAGCGTTGTGGATCTGGACCAGGCAGAGATCGATGATGACGGAATGGTGCGGTTCTCGACCGAGGTGACAATCCTGCGTCCGATCGACAGTGTTCACCAGAATGGTGGCTTGCTTTACGAGGTTCCGAACCGCGGAAGGAATCTCATCTTCAATCTCCTCAACATGGCCTCATCCACAGCAATTCCCTCTACGCCGGAGCAGGCGGACGACGGGCATCTGATGAAGCAGGGCTGCACGATCGCTTGGAGCGGCTGGCAAGAAGGCCTGTCCGACGACCTTATGCAGATGCAACTTCCTGTGCTGCCTGGCGCGGAAGGCATCAGCCGCGAGGAGTTCATTTTCGACAAGGCGGGCACAACCGATACGGTCGAACTTTCTTATCCGGCCTCCGACCTTGATCCTTCTCGATCCTCGCTGTCGGTCAGGCTGCGTCCAGAAGATCCGCGCAGCACCGTCCCCGGCTTGTCATTCCGTTATATTTCAGCAACTTCGGTGGAGATTCGCGCCCCGAGGGCCTCGATGCCGGTGCGATCTTCGTCCTCAGCGGGATCGACTACACGATCGGGATCGGGATCTCTCAGGCTGGACGCTACTTGCGAGACCTGATCTGGCAAGGCTTCAATGGAGACGAAGCTGACCAGCGGGTCTTCGACGGAGCAATTCCTTACATTGCCGGGTCGCGCAAAAGCTTCACCGACGCTTCCTTTGCACAGCCGGGACGATACTCGCGTCAGCACGAGGACCACGACGTCTATGGAGACCAGTTTCCTTTCAGCTATGCAGTGGCGACCGATCCACTGACCGGCGAGGTGGATTCGATCTTCAGCACATGTCAGGACAACCACACCTGTCCCAAGCTGATGCACGTCGACATCTCCACGGAGTTCTGGCAAGCACGCGCGGCTTTGGTCTCAACATCGCCCGCGGGTGAGCCGCTAGGAATGCCCGAAAATGTCCGCCTTTATTTCATGAGCGCTGCGCCACACTTCAAACAGTGGAATGCGGAAAGCGAGAGGACGGATCTATGCCAGTTCTCGACCAATCCCCTCAGCCCAGCTTCCGCAATGCGGGCGTTGACTCAAGCGCTGCGAGATTGGGTGTTTGATGACAAGGTGCCGCCAGAGAGCCGGTATCCGACCGTTGCAGACAAAACACTTGTCCCGCTGCCTCAGCTGAACCTGACGAGTTTGAGCAGCAAGGTGTTCCTGCCTGTTTATAACGTTCTTCGTGTGCGGGATCATTCCTCTGTACCCCCTCAAGCAGGGGCGCGTTACCCGGTCCTTGTCCCACAACTGGACGAGGACGGCCTGCCTCTTGCAGGTGTGAAGGATCCAGCAGTTGCTGCGCTGTTAGGCACCTATCTCGGCTGGAACCTTCGGGCAGAAGGTTTCGCGAAAGGCAGCCTCTGCGGGTTGGAGGGCAGCTACTTGTCGTTTCCGCCTACAGAGCAGGCTGCTGGCAGTGATCCCCGCCAGCCGCTCTCTGATCGTTATGCTGATGAGGCGGCGTATCTTGCCGCTCTGGAGCAAGAGGGGAACGGAACTGGAGAAGGCTGGCCTGATGCTTCAGGACGACGTGCAAGCCGTTCTGCAGCGAGGCCGGCACATGTTCGCAAGGAGCCAGACCGCTGATTAGTAGGTAGATGATACAGTAAGGGTCGGCTTCAATGATCCGACCCTTCATGGATTTGCATCGACGACCTGCTTCCGAAGCAGTTGCAATTGCTGCAGCCTTACAGGTTTCTGCTTGCCTAGCTGACATTCACCATCCGAAAAATCTTCCGAGGGCCTGAATGGTGACCATGGCCTTTTGCGTCGATGCTGGGGGCGGATCGACTTTCAGGGCGGGAGGCCGCTCGACAATGGCAGCACTGCGGCTAATGGGATGTGCCGGCTGCTTCCCCCACCGTCGTGTTATCCTGAACCGGGATCAACCGTGCAACAAG
>NZ_JBKGUN010000055.1:0-27819 GCF_046462195.1 Paracoccus sp. (in: a-proteobacteria)
CCCAAGTCCGAGATCGAGGGCGACATGGGCGACATGCAGATGGGCAGCCAGGCTCGCCTGATGAGCCAGGCCATGCGCAAGCTGACGGCCAGCATCGGGCGCAGCAATTGCATGGTGATCTTCATCAACCAGATCCGCATGAAGATCGGCGTCATGTTCGGCAACCCGGAAACGACCACGGGTGGCAATGCGCTGAAGTTTTACGCCTCGGTGCGTCTGGACATCCGCCGCACCGGTGCGGTCAAGGACCGCGACGAGGTCGTCGGTAACGCGACCCGCGTCAAGGTGGTCAAGAACAAGGTCGCTCCTCCTTTCCGGCAGGTAGAGTTTGACATCATGTACGGCGAGGGCATCAGCAAGGTCGGTGAGTTGATCGACCTGGGTGTCAAGGCCGGCGTGGTCGAGAAGTCGGGCGCCTGGTATTCGTACGGTGACGAACGGATCGGCCAGGGCCGCGAGAACGCCAAGCAGTTCCTGCGTGACCGCCCCGAGGTCGCCTATGCGATCGAGGACAAGATCCGCGCCAGCCATGGCCTGGAGTTCGGCATCGAAGGCGGCAGCGGCGACGACGAGGCGCTGACCGAGGAGTGATCCGCGACCGCCAGATCTGACGATGCGCGGAAGGGCCCCCTTCCGCGCATTTTTCATGTCCGCCCAGTGAAGCGCGATTGCTGGACAGTGCGGCAGGGGGCAAGTAGACCATGAGCCAATGCCCGGCCCGGCCGGCGACAACCGATTTGCGATGAAGGCCCGCCATGCCCAGTCTGAATGACATCCGCTCGACCTTTCTTGGCTATTTCGAGAAGAACGGCCACCGGGTCGTGGACTCGAGCCCCCTTGTGCCCCGGAACGACCCGACGCTGATGTTCGCCAATTCCGGCATGGTGCAGTTCAAGAACCTGTTCACCGGGATCGAGACACGCGATTATACCCGCGCCACCACGGCCCAGAAATGCGTGCGCGCGGGCGGCAAACACAATGACCTGGACAATGTCGGCTATACCGCGCGCCACCATACCTTTTTTGAGATGCTGGGCAATTTCAGCTTTGGCGACTATTTCAAGGAAGGCGCCATTCCCTTCGCATGGGAACTGCTGACGAAAGAGTTCGGCATCCCCAGGGACCGGCTGCTGGTCACCGTTTATCACACCGATGACGAGGCCGCGAATATCTGGAAAAAGGTCGCGGGCCTGACGGATGACCGCATCATCCGCATCCCCACGGCCGACAACTTCTGGCAAATGGGTCCGACCGGCCCTTGCGGTCCCTGCACCGAAATCTTCTTTGACCACGGCGACAAGATCTGGGGTGGCCCTCCGGGCTCGGCCGAGGAGGATGGCGACCGCTTCATCGAGATCTGGAACCTTGTCTTCATGCAGAACGAGCAGTTCGAGGACGGCTCGATGCGGGCGCTGGACATGCAGTCCATCGACACCGGCATGGGGCTGGAGCGGATCGGGGCGCTGCTGCAGGGCAAGCACGACAACTATGACACCGACCTGATGCGCAGCCTGATCGAGGCCAGCGCGCATGCCACCAGCGCGGACCCGGACGGGCCGGGCAAGGTGCATCACCGGGTCATCGCGGACCACCTGCGCTCGACCAGCTTCCTGATCGCGGACGGGGTGATGCCCTCGAACGAGGGACGCGGCTATGTGCTGCGCCGGATCATGCGTCGGGCAATGCGGCATGCACATATGCTGGGGGCGCAGGACCCGGTGATGCACAAGCTGGTCCCGGCGCTGGTGCGCCAGATGGGTGCGGCCTATCCGGAACTGACCCGCGCGCAGGCGATGATCGAGGAAACGTTGCGCAGCGAGGAAACCCGTTTCCGCCAGACGCTGGATCGCGGGCTGCGCCTGCTGGACGACGAACTGTCGCGCCTGCCCGAAGGGGCCGACCTGCCGGGCGAAGCAGCCTTCAAGCTCTACGACACCTTCGGCTTTCCGCTGGACCTGACGCAGGACGCCCTGCGCGAAAAGGGCCGCGCGGTCGAGATCGAGGGTTTTGACGCCGCCATGGCCGAACAGAAACGCAAGGCACGCGCTGCCTGGAGCGGTTCGGGCGAGGCTGCGGACGCCACGATCTGGTACGAGTTGGCCGAAAGGCACGGCGCGACCGAGTTCCTGGGCTATGACACCGAAGAGGCCGAGGGCCAGGTCCTGGCCTTGGTCATCGAGGGCGCTGACGCGGCCGAAGCGGGCGAGGGTGCCAAGGTCGCCATCGTGGTGAACCAGTCGCCCTTTTACGCCGAGAGCGGTGGTCAGGTTGGCGATACCGGCCTGATCAGGACCGAGACGGGTGCAGCCCGCGTGACGGACACGAAAAAGGTCGCCGGCGTCTTCGTGCATCATGCCGAGGTGACGATGGGCACCATCGCGCGCGGCCAGGGCGCCATGCTGAGCGTCGATCATGACCGGCGCGGGACGATCCGGGCCAACCACTCGGCCACGCACCTGCTGCACGAGGCGCTGCGGCGCGCATTGGGCGACCACGTCGCGCAGCGCGGCAGCCTGAACGCGCCGGACCGGCTGCGTTTCGACTTCAGCCACAACCACGCGGTTTCCCCCGAGGAACTGGCGCAGGTCGAGGCCGAGGTGAACGAGTTCATCCGCCAGAACAGCCCCGTTGTCACGCGCATCATGACACCGGACGAGGCGCGTGCACTTGGTGCGCAGGCATTGTTCGGCGAAAAATATGGCGACGAGGTGCGGGTCGTGTCGATGGGCAGCCTCGACGGCAGCGGCAAGGGGGCGGACAAGGCAACCTATTCGCTGGAACTGTGCGGTGGCACCCATGTGGCGCGTACCGGCGACGTCGGCGCCTTTGCGTTGTTGGGCGACAGTGCCTCCAGCGCCGGCGTGCGGCGGATCGAGGCGCTGACGGGGCAGGCGGCGCTGGATTACCTGCGTGATTCCGACCGGCGCCTGTCCGAGATCGCGGGCATCCTCAAGGCGCAGTCGAGCGAGGTCGTGAACCGCGTCCGCGCCTTGGCCGACGAGCGCAAGGCGCTGGCCAACGAGGTGGCGCAACTCAAGCGTCAGCTGGCAATGGGTTCGGGCGGCGCATCGGAGGCCGAGGAGATCGGCGGCGTCAGGTTCATCGGCCGCAAGGTCGAGGGCGTGGGCGGCAAGGAGCTGGGCGCGCTGGTCGACGAGATGAAGGCTGGCCTTGGCAGCGGCGTCGTGCTGGTTCTGGCAGAGACTGACGGCAAGGCGACGGTCGCCGCAGGCGTCACTTCGGACCTGATCGATCGTGTCAGTGCTGTGGCACTGGTGCAGGCCGCAACGGCTGCACTGGGCGGCAAGGGCGGTGGCGGCCGCCCCGACCGCGCGCAAGGCGGCGCCCCAAGTCTGGCGGCCGCGGAATCGGCGTTCGAGGACGCCCGCACATTGATAAAGGAAAGTGCATGACTGCACTCTGGATTGCCCATGTGACCGTCACGGATCCCGAAGCCTATGGCCGCTATGCCAAGGAGGCGGGGCCCGCGATCGCGGCCCATGGCGGGGTCTTCCTGGTCCGCGGCGGCCGCTATCATCAGCTGGAGGGGAACGAGCGCGCGCGCAACGTGGTTGCCCGCTTTCCCAGCCTCGATGCAGCGGTTGCCTGTTATCACAGCAGTGAATACCAGGCCGCGCTGGCCCATGCCAAAGGCGCCAGCGAACGCGACCTCGTGATCGTGGAAGAAACGCCTCCGGCTACGGAATAGGTGAAACCTTCATCCTTTCGTGGTAGCTCTGTCACAAAGTAGACACGAAGGGGCAGGGCATGTGCCGTTGGGCCGCCTATCTGGGCGAACCTATCTTTCTGGAAGACATCGTCAGCCGGCCGGCGCATTCGCTGATCCGGCAGAGCCAAGGCGCGACGCGCTGCGTAACGGCGGTAAACGCCGACGGCTTCGGCATCGCATGGTATGGCGAGCGACCTGAACCTGGGCTTTATCGTGACGTGATGCCCGCCTGGTCGGACCCCAACCTGCGCAGCCTGGTGGCGCAAGTGCGGTCAGGGCTGTTTTTAGCGCACGTGCGGGCCTCGACGGGAACGGCAACCAGCCGCAACAACTGTCATCCCTTCACGGTCGGCCGCTGGTCGTTCATGCATAATGGGCAGTTCGGCGGCTATGACAGCTTTCGCCGCCATGCGGATGTGCTGATCCGGGACGAGCATTATCCTCATCGCAAGGGTGCGACCGACAGCGAGGCATTGTTCCTGATCGCCTTGGGGGAGGGCCTTGAGGAGGACCCAAGGGGTGCAATGGAGCGGGCCTTGGGAAAGATGGGTGCATTGGCGCGGCAACGGGGTGAGGCGCCGCATGTGCGCGCGGCCTGTGCGTTGTCGGACGGTGAACGTCTTTATGCACTGCGCTACAGCAGCGACGATCACGCCCCTTCGCTGTACCACCGCTGGTCTGAAACACGGCAAGGATGGGCCGTTGTTTCCGAACCGCTGGAAACGGACGAGGCCGATTGGCAGGAGGTGCCGGCCGGCAGCTTTTGCACCTTTACCCCAGGCCAGATCGAGATCAGCGACTTTTGCCCACAGGCGATGAGCCGCGTGGCCTGAACTGACAGCTTCACCCGACAGGATCAACCACAACAGGATTCAGCCCAAGTCAGGCCTTGGCGGGTACATCCTGCTTAGGAACAGCGGGCCCTGCAACAGGTTTTGGCGCGGGGGTCGTTTCCTCGATCGGCTGCGGCAGACGCTTGACTTCGGGGTCCGGAGCCGGACGGGTGCGACGGAACACCAGCACGTTGTGGTAAACGGTCGCGCGCCCCGTCAGGCCACTTCGTTCCTCGCTTGGCAGCACGTCGGCACGCAAATATTCCCACCCATCCACAGCCATGCGGTTCAATTCAGCTGTCAGGGTCAGGGCAAAACGATCGGTCGGCGTCTTGGCGTCCCGCGCCTTTTCGCCACGATTGGGCGCGGCGATGACGGAATATTCGAAAACCGGGTCAGACATGGGCGTTCCTGGAGAGCGCAGCGCGCGGTGAAGAAAAGGCCCGGCCCGAAAGGCAGAGCCGAGGGCGCAGGCCTTATTGGCCCAGCTTGCGGGCCACCAGTTCGTTCACGGCTGCCGGATTGGCCTTGCCGCCCGTCGCTTTCAGAACCTGCCCGACGAACCAACCGGCCAGCTTGGGATTGGCCTTGGCCTTTTCCACCTGCGCGGGATTGTCCGCGATGATCTGGTCCACCGCGGCCTCGATGGCGCCAAGGTCGGTGACCTGCTTCATGCCGCGGGCCTCGACGATCTGCGCGGGGTCGCCGCCTTCGCTCCACAGGATCTCGAACAGGTCCTTGGCGATCTTGCCGGAAATGTCGCCCTTGGCGATCAGGTCGATCACGCCGCCCAATTGTGCGGCTGAGACGGGCGAGGTCTGGATCGTCAGCCCTTCCTTGTTCAACCGCCCGAAGAGCTCGTTGATGACCCAGTTCGCGGCCATCTTGCCGTCCCGCCCAGCCGCAACGGCCTCGAAGAAATCGGCATTCTCGACCTCGGCGGTCAGCACTCCGGCGTCATAGTCCGACAAGCCCAGTTCGCGCACGAAGCGCGCCTTCTTTTCATCGGGCAGTTCAGGCATGCGGCCGGCAATGTCGTCGATCCAGTCCTGCTCGATGTCCAGCGGCAGCAGGTCAGGGTCAGGGAAGTAACGATAGTCATGCGCCTCTTCCTTGGAGCGCATGGATCGCGTCTCGCCCTTGTCGGGATCGTAAAGCCGGGTTTCCTGCACGATCTTGCCGCCGTCCTCAAGGATGGCGATCTGGCGGCGCGCCTCGTGGTCGATGGCTGCCTGGATGAAGCGTAGCGAGTTCATGTTCTTGATCTCGCAGCGCGTGCCGAGATGGCCAAAATCGCCGGATTCCTGAAAGCGTTCATAGTCGCCGGGCCTGCAGACGCTGACGTTCACGTCCGCACGGAGGTTGCCATTCTGCATGTTGCCGTCGCAGGTGCCCAGATAGCGCATGATCTGGCGCAGCTTGGCCACATAGGCCGCGGCCTCCTCGGGGCCGCGGATGTCGGGACGGCTGACGATCTCCATCAGCGCAACGCCGGTGCGGTTCAGGTCCACGAAGCTCATGGTCGGGTCCATGTCGTGGATCGACTTGCCTGCATCCTGCTCCAGGTGGATCCGTTCGATCCGGACGCGGCGGGCAACGCCGGGCGCCATGTCCACGATCACCTCGCCTTCACCCACGATGGGGTGGTAAAGCTGGCTGATCTGATAACCCTGCGGCAGATCGGGATAGAAATAGTTCTTGCGGTCAAAGGCGCTGCGCTTGTTGATCGCGGCCTTGAGGCCCAGCCCGGTCCGCACCGCCTGCGCCACGCAAAATTCGTTGATGACCGGCAGCATCCCCGGCATGGCCGCATCCACGAAGGCCACGTTGCTGTTCGGCTCGGAGCCGAAGCTGGTCGATGCACCGGAAAAAAGCTTGGCCTTGGACGCGACCTGCGCATGAACCTCGAGGCCGATCACCAGCTCCCAGTCGCTTTTGGCGCCTTGGATCACCTTGGGCTGTGGGGTGGTATAGGTCAGGTCAAGCATCGGGGGCCTCGTCTGCGGCGGAACGGTCTGGCCGTGGTTTTAGGCCAAGGGCGCGGCAATGTCACGGCCTGCCGAACCTGATGCGAGAGGCCGTAAAGAATGACGGGCGAATCAGCGCGACCACAAGCCGAAGCATTAAATTATCGTGATGTTTGTCGCTCTGGTTGTGTCTGGACAATGCCATCGGCGGAAATCCGATCATGGATTTTCGGTCTTGGGGCGTGATCCCGCCGATGCAAAACACGGTTCTTGCAGCATTTTCCGGCTGCTCTATGGCAGGCGATGTTGAAACCGCCCGTTGAGGTCCCGATGCGCATCGCGCTTTCCCTTGCCGCCCTTGCCCTGATGGCCGCCTGTTCCACCACGCCCGCTCCCAAGGTTGCCGATGCGACCCAGGCGCAGGAGATGGCATTGGCACAGGTTCCCCCGATGCGGTGGGGCGTACGCAATGGATCCGATGAATGGACGCGCGCGACCTTGGAGGCTCTGGACCGTGAGGGCGTGACGATCCTGTCAAAGGTTCCCGGTGACATCAACGAGTTTTGCCCGAACTATCGTCAACTGGCGCAGCCGGGGCGAAAGGCATTCTGGGCCGGCCTGCTGTCGGCTGTGGCCAAGCACGAAAGCACCTATAACCCGCAGGCTGCCGGCGGCGGCGGCCGTTGGTTAGGGCTGATGCAGATTTCGCCCGCGACTTGGCGTCATTATGACTGCGACGGCAACATCAAGAACGGGGCCGACAACATGTCCTGCGCTGTCAAGATCATGTCCCGGCAGGTCGAACGCGACAACGCGGTGGCACGGGATGGCAGCGGCTGGCGTGGTGTCGCGCGTGACTGGGCGCCAATGCGCAACTCGTCCAAGCGTGCGGACATCGCGGCTTGGACCTCCAGCCAGAGCTATTGCAGCAGCAAGAGCTGAGGAAAGGGGCTGCAGCCCCTTTGCTGTTGATTGCGGCATGCGGCGGGATGTTCCCGCCGTTTTTCATGTGCGCAGGGCGGTCAGGATGCGTGCCCAGGAGCGGGCCCCGCGGGCAAAGCTTTCGACATCGTATTTCTCGTTCGGCGAATGGATGCGGTCGTCGTCGCGGCCAAAGCCCACCAGCATCGAATCCATGCCCAGGATCTGCTTGAAGTCGCCTGCGATCGGGATCGAGCCGCCCGCGCCGATAAAGGCGGCCTCGCGACCCCATTCCTCCGACAAGGCCTGCTTGGCAAGATTGAAGGCCGGGTCGGTGATGTCCATGACGCTGGCGGGGCTGACGCCATGGTCATGAAAATCGACCCTGCAATCCTCGGGGATGAAGCGGCGGATGTGGTTCTGAAAGGCATCGCGGACCTTTTCAGGATCCTGCCTGCCCGTCAGGCGAAAGCTGACCTTGGCACGCGCCTCCGACGGCAGAACTGTCTTGAAGCCGTCCCCGGCATAACCGCCACTGATGCCGTTGATCTCGGCCGTGGGGCGGTTCCAGACCCTTTCCAAGGCGGTGCGGCCCGTTTCACCGACGGGCCGGGACAGGCCCACGCGGCCCAGAAAATCCGCCGCATCGAAATCCAGCGCCTGCCAGTCGCGCGCCAGTTCAGGGGATAGATCCTCGACCCCGTCATAGAAGCCCGGCAGCGTCACGCGCCCGTTGGGGTCCTTCAGGGCCGCGAGGGCTTGGGCCAAGATCATGATCGGGTTTGCGGCAAGCCCGCCGAAACTGCCCGAATGCAGGTCGCGGTCGGCAGCGCGCACCACCACCTCCTGTCCCACCAGCCCGCGCAACTGTGTGGTGATCGCGGGGCGTCCATCGGCATAAAGACCGGTGTCGCAGATCATCGCCAACGAGGCCTGCAGCTGGTCCGCGTTCGCTTGCAGGAACGGGCGCAGCGAGGGCGACCCGGACTCCTCTTCTCCTTCGAACAGCAGGATCAGGTCGGTGGGCAGGGTGCCATGCACCGCCTTCCAGGCACGGAAGGCTTCGATGAAGGTCATCAGCTGGCCCTTGTCGTCGGACGCGCCGCGCCCGCGGATCACGCGACCCTGCGGCGTGTCCTCCAGCCGGGGTGCGAATGGCGGGCTGTTCCACAGGTCCAGCGGGTCGACGGGCTGCACGTCATAATGGCCATAGAACAACAGCGGGCGTGCTCCGCCCGGGGTGGAGCGGGCTGTCACCATGGGATGTCCTGGCGTCTGGTGGACTTGCGCCTGAAAGCCCAGCCCTTCCAGTTCGGCGGCCAGCCATTCCGCCGCGACGCGCACGTCGCCTGCATGGGCGGGATCGGTCGAGATCGACGGGATCCTGAGGAACGCCATCAGGCGATCCAACGCAGCGTCAAGTCCGTCGTCCAGCTGCGTCAGGATGTCCTGCAACCTTGCCTGATCCGTCATGTTTCCTACCTTTCCAAGCAATTCCGTCGGGTTTGCGCCCTGCGCCTTTCGTCGAATTCGACGTTTTTGGTCTGTCGTTTCGGCGCTTTGACCTCTATCAAGGCGGGGCCGCGCATGATCGGACAATGATCGCACCCAGCCATCTTCGCAAGGGAACGCCCGCAATGAAATATGATGCCGCCTTGGATCAGGCCCTGACCCGCCTCCACGAGGAAGGGCGGTATCGCACGTTCATCGACATCGAGCGTGCAAAGGGCCGCTTCCCGCAGGCCGTCTGGAACCGTCCCGACGGACAGCGGCAGGAGATCACCGTCTGGTGCGGCAACGATTATCTGGGCATGGGCCAGCATCCTGCCGTTCTGGCCGCAATGCACGAAGCACTGGATGCGACCGGAGCGGGTTCGGGCGGCACGCGCAACATCAGCGGCACGACCGTTTATCACAAGCAGCTGGAGGCCGAACTGGCCGACCTGCACGGCAAGGAAGCCGCGCTTGTCTTTTCCAGCGCTTATATCGCCAATGACGCGACGCTGTCGACGCTGCCCAAGCTGTTTCCCGGACTGATCATCTATTCCGATGAACTGAACCACGCCTCGATGATCGAGGGGATCAAGCGCAATGGCGGCGCCAAGCGCATCTTCCGGCACAACGACCTGGCCCATCTGCGGCAACTGCTGGCTGCGGACGATCCTGACGCGCCAAAGCTGATTGCCTTCGAGTCGATCTATTCGATGGATGGCGATTTCGGGCCGATCGGGGCGATCTGCGATCTGGCCGAGGAATTCGGCGCCCTGACCTATCTGGACGAAGTCCACGCGGTTGGCATGTATGGTCCCCGCGGCGGCGGCGTGGCCGAGCGTGATGGTCTCGCAGGCCGCATCGACATCATCAACGGCACCTTGGGCAAGGCCTTCGGCGTGTTCGGCGGCTATATCGCCGGCGGTGCCAAGATGTGCGACGCGATCCGGTCCTATGCGCCGGGCTTCATTTTCACCACATCGCTTCCACCTGCGGTTGCAGCAGGCGCCGCGGCCTCGATCGCGTTCCTGAAAACGGCAGACGGACAAAAGCTGCGCGATGCCCAGCAGTTGCATGCGCGCATCCTGAAGATGCGGCTGAAGTCACTGGGCATGCCGATCATCGACCATGGCAGCCATATCGTGCCTGTCCATGTGGGGCATCCGGTCCACTGCAAGCAACTGTCGGACATGTTGCTGCGCGATTACGGCATCTATGTCCAGCCGATCAACTTCCCGACCGTGCCCCGCGGGACGGAGAGGCTGCGCTTTACGCCATCGCCCGTGCACGATCCCAAGCAGATCGATCACCTCGTGCGTGCAATGGATGCGCTTTGGTCGCACTGCGCGTTGAATCGCGCGGAATTGAGTGCGTAATTCAATCTGCGGATGAACTCCTCTCGCCTGCGTGATAATCTGAAATTAATAAAACGCGGTTAACGTCCGATTCGGGCGAACCGAAAACAGGCATGAGGCATTCCGAATGAGCAGGCTGCGGGCACAGCACCCGGCAGAGGAGTTCGCGCAGGTGGAAGATATGGCTCCCTTCCTTGATGATGAAACGCGTCTGGGTGACCTGATGCGTGGTGAGCGTGCGACATTGGGCAAATCACTGCTCGACGTCCAACGCGAACTGCGGATTCGTGCGTCCTATGTCGCGGCGATCGAAAACTGCGACATCTCGGCCTTTGATACGCCCAGCTTCATTGCGGGTTACGTGCGCTCCTATGCGCGCTATCTGGGGATGGACCCTGACTGGACCTTCCGCCGCTTCTGTGCGGAATCCGGGTTTCAGCCGACGCATGGCATGGCCTCTTCGGCGGCAGGGCCCAAGCCCACGCGGCGACCGTCAGATCCTGCCGAGGCGCTGGCCAATCCGCGTGCGCTGTTCATTCCTCAGGAAAAGAGCATCTGGTCCGAGGTGGAGCCGCGCGCCATCGGAGCCATCACTGTTCTGATGGCCGTGATTGGCGGGTTGGCCTATGGCGGTTACGCGATCCTGCAAGAGGTGCAGCGCGTGACGCTGACGCCCGGCGACGACGTTCCGGCCATTGTGGCCGAACTGGACCCGACCCAAGGGGCTGGCCTTGCCGATCCGGCGCTTGACGGGACCGAGACGCAGAACATCGCCCAAGCCCTGCCGCAGCCCGAGGCGCTGGACCGTCTTTACCGGCCGCAGATCCTCGAAGCGCCGGTGGTAACCGCACGCGATGGCCCGATCGCGGCAATCGACCCCGGTCTGCTGGAAGGTGCCACTTCCGTTGATCAGATTATCGCTTCGGCCGGATCGGTCACGCAGGTGCCGACGCCACAGAGCGATGCGCAGGGGCCGGTCGACCCCACCATGCAGGGGCCAGTGCTTCCGGCCGATCAGACCGTTGCAGGCGAAGGCGGTGTGCGGACCGTCGCGCCCGATGCACCCGAACTGGAACTGCTGGCGGTTCGCGCGGCCTGGGTTCGCGTGACTTCGGCCGATGGGACGGTGCTTCTGGAAAAGATCATGGACGCAGGTGAACGATTCACCCTGCCCAGCCTGGAAGAAGCGCCGCGTCTTCGGACCGGAAACTCCGGTGCGGTCTATTTCGCGGTCAATGGTCAGGCCTATGGTCCTGCCGCCCCCGGCGCGCAGGTGGTCAGCAACATCGAACTGTCCACCGATAACGTGACGCAGCAATTCGCCGTCGCCAATCCCGACGATGATCCGGAACTGGCCCAGATGGTGGCGATGATCGAAACGCCGCCAGTCACCGAATAGCAGACTGTCGGAGGGCCGGGCTAAACGCCCGGCCTTTTCGTATCAAAGCGTCCAGGTCCGCTCCAGCATGCCGATCCAGTTGTCGCAGGCGATCTTGCGGATCAGGGCTTCGCCATAGCCATGAGCCTCCATTGCCGCGATCAGCCGTGGCAGCGCGGCGGCATCGGGCAGATCGCGGGGCATGAGCGCGCCGTCGAAATCCGAACCTAGCGCCACGCCGTTCTCGCCCAGGATCTCCAGCAGGTGGTCCAGGTGCTGCAGCATCACGTCCAGATCCTCCAGCGGCAGACGGCGTCCATCGGGGCGCAGGAAGCTGGAAGCGAAGTTCAGCCCCACCAGTCCGCCGCTGTCGGCGATCTGCCGAAGCTGCCGGTCGGTCAGGTTCCGGCTGCTTGCGCTGATCGCATGGACGCAACTGTGGCTTGCCGCCAGCGGTGCGTGCGACAGGCGTGCCACGTCGTTGAATCCTGCCTCGTTCAGGTGCGACAGGTCCAGCATGATGCCCAGCGCATTGCATTCCGCAACCAAGGCCCGGCCCGCATCCGTCAGGCCGCCGCCGATGTCGGGCGAGGATGGAAAGGCAAAGGGGACCCCTTCGGCAAAGCCAGTCGGCCGCGACCAGACGGGCCCCAGCGAGCGCAACCCTGCCGCGTGCCACAGGTGCAGCGCGTCGGGATCGCGAATGGCCTCGGCCCCTTCCATGTGCATGATGGCGGCGATGCGGCCAGCCTCGATGCAGCTACGCAACTGGTCTGCGTTGCGAATGATCTCCAGCGTTCCCGTCCGCTCCAGCGCGTGCAGGGCCGCGGCTTGGGCAAAGGCATGGGGCAGGGCGGCGTCATGGGGAATCTCGGGTGGCAGGGGCATGGAGAAGGGCGGATTTTCCATGATCCGGATGGCGTCTGCATCATTCGGTCCGATGGGCGAGGGAACCCAGATCGCGAAAAAGCCGCCGACCATTCCTCCGTTGCGCAGCTTCAGCAGATCGATATGTCCCGTCCCGTCCCCTTCCAGCCAAAGGCGGGGACCATCCAGACCCGCCAGCACCACGCGTTGCAAGAAGTCGTTATGGCCGTCGAAAACCGGGATCATCGCATGTCCTTCCACCGTGTCGCGCGCAGAATGCACATCGTGCAGCCCGGCGGCAATGGCTTGGCAGCATGCGTCCTGCGGGTCTAGGCTGGACCGGCAGAGCCATGCCACGAAAAGGACAGCCCGCCATGCCCCGCATCTCCCGCAATTTCGACGGTCAAACGGTGATCACGATCTTCGAGGTCACCCCCGGCAACGCTCATGACGTGCTGGACCTGCTGACCGAGGCCTGGGACCAGGTGATCAGCCGCCAGCCCGGCTGCCTGGGGGGCGCCATCCACCTGAACGACGCCCAGACCCGCATCGCCACCTATTCCCAGTGGCAGGACCGCAAGGATTATCAGGCCATGCTGCGCACCGACGAAATGCGCCGCCGCAACCGCGACATCCACGCCATGTGCAAGAGCTTCGAGCCGGTGCTGTACGAGGTGCAGGCGGTCTTTCCCTGACCGGCATGCTGCGGGTGCAGAAAGGCCGTGCAATCACGGCACTGCCTGTTAACCTGCGACGGTCAAACAGGAGAGCAGTGGAATGGCAGGCCGGATCATCACCGTGGCCCAGCAAAAGGGCGGTTCGGGCAAGACGACGCTGGCGGTGAACCTTGCGGTCTGCCTGCATGCGCGCGGTCATTCGGTGGCCCTTGTCGATACCGATCCGCAGGGCAGCCTCGGGCGCTGGTTCATGGAGCGCATGAACACGCGGGGCGAGGATGAGGCGATGGATTTTTCGACCTCATCGGCTTGGGGGGCGAGCTACGAGTCCGAAAAGCTGAAAAAGCGCTTTGACTACGTGATCATCGACACACCGCCCAAGATCGACAGCGACCTGAGGCCGGCTCTGCGCGTTGCGGACCTGGTTCTTGTGCCTGTTGCCGCCAGCCATGTCGATCTTTGGGCGACGGAAGGGGTATTGGACCTCGCGCGGCGTGAAAGGGCGGCGGTGCTGGTCGTGCTGAATCGCACGCGCCCGAACACCCGCCTGTCATTGGATGTGGCCACCAAGGCAGGCGAACTGGGGGGCGAGGTGGCAGCCACGCAGGTTTCCAACCGTGTCACCTATGCGGAAACCCTGGGGCAGGGCCTGGGCGCGATCGAACGCGCCCGCTCCGGTCCCGCCGTGGCAGAGATGGCAGCCTTGACGGATGAGATTTTGGCGCGTCTCGGCTGAAGCATTCGAACGGACGGCCGCCTTGAAACGCCAGGGGCATGGCCCCTTGGCGTGCCATTATCAGATCTTCAGCGGCAAAGGGCCTCGGCGCGGCTGGCAAAGCTGCGGTAACGGTTCCAGAACGCACTGTCGGTGTCGCGCTTGGATGTCCGCACCTCTTGTGCCCGGTGGGGATCCTTGAAGAACTGCGCGGCGCGGCGTTGGTCAGACCGCGACAAGGTCTGGTTTGCCACCTGCTGGATGCAGCCGCACAGCGGCGCATTGCCGCGCGCGCGGTCCGAACGGACGCAGGCCGTATCGATGGGGCCTGCCATGGCCAGCGGCGTGGTCATGATAATCGCGGCGGCTGCGATCACGAAACGGTTCAGCATGGACTGTCTCCTCGATGGTTCCGTTATGCCTGCCGGGCGGCCGGTTGCTCCGGTCTTGCTGCCCGCCTGACAGATATATCAGGAACGTGCGCCTCGCTCAATCATGCATGCGGTCGCGTGCATCATGCAGGAAGCATGCTGGCTTCCGAACCCGTGCAGGCAGGCAAGCCGGCGGTGGCTCCATCGAGGAGTCTTGCCGGCTGCGGAACCTGCCGGTTCCGCCCAGGCGCCTCCGCGACAGGCCGTCAAGGAACCCCCGCCGCCGGCCGTTCATTGTGGTGACAAGCAGCGGGCCCTGACAAGGGTACGCATATCCCCTTGCAAGGAGCATATCATGCCCAAGGCCCTGATCATCCTGACATCGCACGACCAGTTGGGCGACACCGGCAAGCCCACCGGCTTTTTCTGGGAAGAACTGGCGGCCCCTTACTGGATCCTTTCGGACGCCGGTTATCAGGTGGAACTGGCCAGCATTGCCGGGGGCCAGCCTCCGGCCGATCCGTCTTCGGCCGAAGGCGATGCCGTGACCGAAGAAGTCCGCCGCTTCTGGGCCGATGACGCGGCAATGAACCGTTTGTCCTATACCGAGAAGGTCGAGGATGTCGAAGTCTCGGGTTGCGACATCGTGTTCCTGCCGGGGGGACATGGCACGATGTGGGATCTTCCCGAATCTCAGGCTCTGGCCGATCTTCTGACCACGGCTTGGGAAAAGGGTGCGGTGGTGGGGGCCGTCTGCCACGGACCGGCCGGCCTTTTGACGGCGCGCCTGTCATCCGGTGTGTCGCTGATCGATGGCCGCAGGGTTGCAGGATTTTCCAACGCCGAGGAAAAGGCCGTGGGCCTTGCCGACAGCGTTCCGTTCCTGCTGGAGGACCAGCTGAAGGCGAAAGGGGGACGCTATGAATGCGGCCCCGACTGGCAGCCTTTCGCCTTGGCGGACGGCAAGCTGGTGACCGGCCAGAACCCGGCCTCGTCGGCCGAGGTCGCGCGCCTGATGCTGGAAGCCGCGCATCTGCCCACTGTCCCCTGACACATTCGCACAAGGGCCGCGAAACCCTCTTTTCGTGGCCCTCGCGCCCCTGTATAGCCCGGCCATGACCGAGCTTTCCCTCATCCGCAACTTTTCGATCGTGGCCCATATCGACCACGGAAAATCCACGCTGGCCGACCGGCTGATCCAGTTGACGGGCACTGTCGCCGAACGCGACATGAAGGCCCAGATGCTGGACAGCATGGATATCGAGCGGGAGCGGGGGATCACCATCAAGGCGAACACCGTTCGCATCAGCTATCCGGCCAAGGACGGCCGGACCTATGTGCTGAACCTGATCGACACGCCCGGCCATGTCGACTTTGCCTATGAGGTCAGCCGCTCGATGCGCGCGGTCGAAGGATCGTTGCTGGTCGTGGACGCCACCCAGGGGGTGGAGGCGCAGACGCTGGCCAACGTTTACCAGGCCATCGACGCGGGGCACGAGATCGTGCCCGTCCTGAACAAGATCGACCTGCCGGCCTCGGAACCCGATCGTGTCAAGGCGCAGATCGAGGACGTGATCGGCATCGATGCGTCCGAGGCGATCGCCATCAGCGCCAAGACGGGCCTGGGCATTCCCGATGTGCTGGAAGCCATTGTCACACGCCTGCCGGCCCCCAAGGGCGACCGCGATGCGCCCCTGACGGCGATGCTGGTGGACAGTTGGTACGATGCCTATCTGGGTGTCGTGGTCATGATCCGCGTGATGGATGGCGTCATCCGAAAGGGCGACCACATCAAGATGATGCAGACCGGCGCCACCCACCGGTTGGACAAGCTGGCCGTGCTGACCCCGGCGATGAAGGACATCGAGGAGTTGGGGCCCGGTGAGATCGGCGTCTTTACCGGCTCGATCAAGCAGGTGCGCGATACCCGCGTGGGCGACACCATCACCCACGAGCGAAAGCCGGCGACCAAGGCGCTGCCGGGCTTCAAGCCGGCGCAGCCGGTGGTCTTTTGCGGCCTCTTTCCGGTGGACGCCAACGACTTCGAGCCGCTGCGCGACGCGATCGAAAAGCTGGCCCTGAACGACGCTTCCTTCAGCTACGAAATGGAAACCTCGGCCGCGCTCGGCTTCGGATTCCGCTGCGGTTTCCTCGGCCTTCTGCACCTCGAGGTGATCCGCGACCGGCTGGAGCGGGAATACGACCTCGACCTGATCACGACCGCGCCGTCCGTGGTCTTCAAGCTGCACATGCGCGACGGAGAGGTGCGCGACCTGCACAACCCGGCCGACATGCCCGACCTGACGCTGGTTGACCATATCGAAGAACCGCGCATCAAGGCCACGATCATGGTGCCCGACGATTATCTGGGCGACGTGTTGAAATTGTGTCAGGACCGGCGCGGGATCCAGATGGACCTGACCTATGCGGGCAGCCGCGCGATGGTCGTTTACGACCTGCCGCTGGCCGAGGTCGTCTTCGATTTCTACGACCGGCTGAAATCGGTTACCAAGGGCTATGCCAGCTTCGACTACCAGATCAGCGAATACCGCGAGGATTACCTGGTCAAGATGTCGATCCTGGTCAATGACGAGCCCGTGGATGCCATGTCGATCATGGTCCATCGCGACCGTGCCGAAAGCCGTGGCCGTGTCATGGTCGAAAAGCTGAAAGAGCTGATCCCGCGGCACATGTTCAAGATCCCGATCCAGGCAGCCATCGGTTCGCGCGTGATTGCGCGGGAAACGCTGTCGGCCATGCGCAAGGACGTGACCGCCAAGTGCTATGGCGGAGACGCGACCCGCAAGAAGAAGCTTCTGGAAAAGCAGAAGGCCGGCAAGAAGAAGATGCGCCAGTTCGGCAAGGTGGAAATCCCGCAGACGGCGTTCATTCAAGCGTTGAAGATGGACAGCTGAGGAGGCTGATCAGGAAGGCCGGGACGGGACTGTGGATGTCTCTTACGGCCGGCCCTCCAACCGCGACACCTTATCACCCTGAAGCGCTGCTTCCAGCTTTTGCTGTTGCGCTTTGACCGGGCAGTTTGGTGCAGTCCCTCACTGACACCGTTCCTTCATTGGCTTCGGATATTGCACCGGGTGGCCTATTGCTGAAAGTGGCGCCTGAAAACATCCTTGCATGAGGGTGCCTGTGTTGCGGCAGGATGGCACAATTCACCCGAGACGATATCTCTATGTCCAACTTGGTGACGCAGCCACGTATGCGTGCCGCATGCTGTCCAAGGTGATCAACCGGTGCAGGATATGCTCTGTCGAACCCTTCCGATGCGGGTCACCTGCGGCGACGGATCATCTGACCTTCTCAAGGTGCCGGATCAGGCGCAGAAGAACGGCAACTTAAGATGTTTCCGATCATATCCACGCCTTTTCGGCACGACTGCCCGGAAACAACATTTGGCGAACCTCAGTCGTTCCACAGCGGCAGCAGCCACCGGCAGTGTGCGGCCACAGCCTGTCCGGCCGACATCGCGCCGTCTCGTGGACCCGAGCCGAACTGCGACAACCCTGCACCCTCGGCCTTCTGCGCCTCGTCAAGCGTGAAGAGGATTCCTTCGCCAGCCCTGCGCGGCTTGGCCGAGGCCCGCCAGAATCGCGTGTTCACAGGCTGGCGCAGCGCACGCTGCACAAAGTCCCCTGCCGCGCACCAATAGTCGGTGTCCGACCGATCCGGACGAAAGGCAACGGCAATCTCGGTAGAGCCGACCTGTTCCACCCTCATCCCGTTCTGGGCCGTGAATGCGGCGGCAGGCAGCGGCATCAACAGCAGAACAAACAGAAGAGTTCGCATCTTCACCTCTCTTGCCAAGATGATCGGCACTAGGTCTGCCGCACTGTGCACAGTCACAAGAACGAGGAACGCCATGCCTGAAGAGAATGGTCCCATTTGCGCCTGCCGGATGCAAGACGGTTGATGCACCTGTTCCGGTTCGGCAGGAATGCGGATCACGGCAGGAAAAAGCCCCCCTGCAGGATCCTGCGGGAGGCTTTGTCCAGAGCGCAAGAAAAGGGCTTACATGCCTGCCTGAACCTGGGCGCTTTCCTGCTGGACCACGGAACCGGCGGTCGAAATGTCACGGCCTGCACCTTGCACGGTCTCGCACGCGGCCAAGGTCATCATTGCCAGAACGGCCGTCAGGCCAAGGATCTTCTTCTGCATTTCAACGTCTCCTGTTGGATAACCACCTGAGCTTGCAACGCAATCCCCACAGACTGGTTCCCCCTTTTATCCGGCTGTCGCACAGTGTTGGTTATTTGCATCACCCGGTGCCGCAGTGGCAGATGCCATTTCAGTCAAGCCGCAATCATTGGGCAGGCAGAACCTCGGCCAGATAGGCCATCATGTTACCCCCCATGACCTTGGCGATCTGCGTCTCGGACAGGCCCTGGTCCAGCAGCGCCTGCGTCAGGGCGGACAGATGCGCCGCATCAAAGGGCGAATCAACCGACCCGTCCCAGTCCGACCCGAGCGAAACGTGATCCTCGCCCGCGACCTCGATTGCGGCGGCGATGGCGTCGGCCACATCAGCCGGCGTGCGGCCGCAAACGACATCCGACCAGAACCCGACGCCGATCAGACCACCCGCTCGGGCAATGTGCCTTACAAGGTCATCGGGCAGGTTGCGCGGGCTGGGGCACTGGGCGCTGATGCCGGTATGGGACAGGACCGGCCGGGCGCCGGGTATTGACAGCACATCCTCGACCATCCGGGGGGCGGCGTGGGTCACGTCGATGATCATGCCCAGTTGCATCATGCGGTCGACGACCTGACGGCCGAAATCCGACAGGCCCCCGCCGCTTCCACCCTCGCCATGCAGGCTGCCGCCCAACTGGTTGTCGAAGAAATGCGTCAGCCCCATCAGGCGAAAGCCTGCGTCGTAGAGTACCTCGAGGTTGTCCAGGTCACCCTCCAGCGGATGCCCCCCTTCGGAGCCAAGGATCGCGCCCAACACCTGTCCACCTGCCGCACGCTCGTCTAGCACCGCCTGCAGGTCGTCCCGCGTCCGGATCAGGCGCAGCTGGTCCGGGGCGCGTTCCGCTGCATCCTGCAGTGCCGCGGCCTGCACCAGCGCCCGCTCGCGCAACGAGAACCAGGACCGCGGCGGACGCAGCTGGCCGATGAACAGCGGCGTGATGCTGTCTCCGGCCGCCGCACTGTTATGATCATAGTTCTGGCCGCGCGGGCTTTTCGTCACGGTCGTGAAAACCTGTACAGCCATGTTCCCCTCCTGCAGGCGGGGAATGTCGGCATGGCCGCGGTTCACGCGCTGCAGCAGATCGCGGTCCCACAACAGCGCGTCCGAATGCCAGTCGCCGATGACCAGGCTGTCATGCAGGGCCTGCGCCTCGGCGCTGACGGGCCAGCCGTCCTCTGGCATGGTCATCGGGTTCAGCGCCCGCTCGACAGCGGCGGGGGCCAAGGCAAGAAATGCCGCCCCGCCGACCAGAACAAGCAGCACAATCCCGATCGCGATCCGTTTCAGCATGGGCGCCCCCTCGTGTCCGCCGCCAGAATAGCGAAGGACGCGACCGATGCCATCCCGCTCAAGCGCCTGCCGTCAGATCCAGTCTCAGGATGTGCTGGGGGCCCAGATTGCCGCCCAGATAAAGCCCGCCTTCGTCAACAAAACCGCCGGTCAGATAGATCGCGCGTGCCGCCGGGTTGCTGATGTTGACCGTCAGCAGGCAATCATGCGCCCACGGGTAATGCCCCACCAGATAGGCGCGCATCCGGTGCATTGCGGCCTTGCCGGTCCCGCGTCCCTGTTCGGCACGGTCGATCATCATGCCCCGCAGCCCCAGTTGACCGGGTGCTGCAAACTCCATCAGCGCCGCATAATCGCGGTCGATCTTGAAGAAGCCGACCGCGCGTCCGTCCCGGGTGACGGCATGAAAGTCGCAACTGCGTTCGTCCGCGGCGAAGTGGGCGGCGATCGTGCCGCAGAAGGGCGTCTGTTCAGGTGCGACGGCGACATGGTCCACGCGGGCGCGCTGGTCGCGCCCGACAGGTTCCAGGGCGATCACGCCTCCAGCGCCTCCAGCTGATCGATGAAGCCTTCGATCATCGACAGGCCCTTGTCCCAGAAGGCAGGATCCGAGGCATCGAGGCCAAAGGGAGCCAGCAACTCCTTGTGGTGCTGCGACCCGCCTGCCGACAGCAGGGCAAAATACTTGTCCTGGAAATCGGGCAGACCATCCTCGTACGCGGCGTAAAGGGCATTCACCAGTCCATCACCAAAGGCATAGGCATAGACATAGAAGGGCGAATGCACGAAATGCGGCACATAGGTCCAGAAGGTCTCGTATCCCGGCATGTATTCGAAGACCGGCCCCAGGCTTTCATGCTGCACCGACATCCAGATCGTGTTGATGTCATCGGGCGTCAACTCGCCCTCGGCGCGCGCGGCATGCAGGCGGCATTCAAAGTCGTAAAAGGCGATCTGGCGGACGACCGTGTTGATCATGTCCTCCACCTTGCCGGCCAGCAGCGCCTTTTTCTGCACTGGATCGGTGGTCTTGGCCAACAGCGCGCGGAAGGTCAGCATCTCGCCAAAGACCGAAGCCGTTTCGGCCAGTGTCAGCGGCGTCGAGGCCAGCATTTCGCCCTGGCCTGCGGCCAGACGCTGATGGACGCCATGGCCCAGTTCATGCGCCAGCGTCATCACGTCGCGCGGTTTGCCGAGGTAGTTCAGCAGGATATAGGGATGCGCCGTGGTGACGGTCGGATGCGCAAAGGCGCCCGGTGCCTTGCCCGGCTTTACCGCCGCATCGATCCAGCCCTTGTCGAAGAAGGGCTCTGCCAGTTCCGCCAGCCTGGGCGAGAAGCCGGCATAAGCATCCAGCACCGTCTGGCGCGCCTCGGCCCAGCCGATAGTGCGGGGCGTTTCTGTCGGCAGGGGGGCGTTGCGGTCCCAGACCTGCAGCTTGTCCAGCCCCAGCCATCTGGCCTTCAGCGCGTAATAGCGGTGCGACAGGCGTGGATAGGCGGCGGTGACGGCATTGCGCAGCGCCTCGACCACCTCGGGCTCGACATGGTTCGACAGGTGGCGGCCATATTGCGGCGTGGGCATCTTGCGCCACTTGTCCTCGACGGCCTTTTCCTTGGCCAGCGTGTTGTGGATGCGCGAAAACAGCCCGACATTCGCGGTGAAGACGGATGCCAGCGCACGCGCCCCGGTCTCGCGCCGCGCGCGGTCGTGATCGGTCAGGAGGTTCAGCGTGGCTTCCAGGCCAAGCGTCTCGCCCTCGACCTCGAAGGTGAGGGCGGCGGTGGTTTCGTCGAACAGGCGGTTCCAGGCGGCCGCGCCCACGACCGAATTGTCGTGAAGGAACTGCTCCAGCTCGTCCGACAACTGGTGGGGCCGCATCGCGCGCATGCGGTCAAAGACCGGCTTGTAGCGTGCGGGACCGTCCGGGGCGGCAAAGAGCGTCTGGTAGATGTCCTCGGGAATGCGGTTGAATTCGAGGCTGAAGAAGACCAGCGGCGTGGTCAGGTCGGTCAGCTTGCCCTGCAGGTCGCCCATCTGCTTGGCGCGCAGCGGGTCGGTCGTGTTCTGGTAATAGCGCAGGCCGACATAGGACATGATGCGTCCGGCCAGGATGTCGATCTGCTCGGACGTCTCGATGCATTCCAGCATCTGCGCCGGTGTCAGGTCGGCCAGCTTGCCCTGATAGGCCGTGGCAAACTCCTGGACCATCCCGCCCAGGCGCTCGACATCGGCGGTCAGTTCGGCGCTGTCCGGCGCGGGATAAAGGTCGGTCAGGTCCCATTCGGGAAGATTGCCGAAATCCCCTGACGCCTGGGCGCGGTCGGTCGCGTCAAAAACCATGATGCCTGCCATGATCGGTCCTTTCTGTCCGTTGACCGAAATGTGGACCCTGCGGCGACCCGGCGCAAGGTCACGCGGGCCGCGTCAAAGCGCGGCAAAGGCGGCGGCGTGGGTGACGGCGCTGTTCCGGGGCAGATCGCCATGGATCATCAGGTCACCATAGGCAGAGGACAGTGCGGCGGGGCGAAAGCCTGCCTTGCCATAAAAGGCCGGATCACCCAGCACCACAACCGGGCATTCCCCAGCCGCCGCCAGCGCGGCCTGCACCAGCGCATGCCCCAGGCCACGGCCCTGCAGGGCAGGATGCACGGCCAGCGGTGCCAGCGCATAGGCGGGACGGACAGCCTGCAAGGGGGACAGCGCCACATGGCCGACAGGCAGGCCCTGCACATGGGCCACGACCGACACCGCCAGATCCCCCGCCGCCCGCAGCGCACGGACCAGCCTTGCCTCGGACGGGCCGCCAAAGCTGCGGGTCAGCAGGCGGTCCAGCGCATCCTCGTCCTGCGGGCGTTCCAGCCGGATCAGCGGCATGACGTCGTGGCGGTGATAGTCGCGGCCGATCTCGCCGCTGTCGCGCGCCCACTGGCTGTCGGCGGTGCGGGCCTGATGGACGGCAAAGGCGTCCTCGTCGGCAAAGATCTCGTCCACGGACCAGATCAGCGGGTCGTCCCCCTGTCCCACGTCAAAGCGCAGGCAGCCGGGTTCGGCGCGGCTCTGCTGCACGTGATCGGGCAGCAGGTCCAGCGCGGACAGCATCTGCCCCATGTCCGCGCAGATCAGCCGGCCATGCATGGTAACCAGCGGCCGCGACAGCGGCACGGTCTGACCGGACTGGTCGACGGGGCTTTGGTGATGGTGGCCGCAGGCACAGTCCATGTCGCATCCTTTCAGGTTGGGCGGATGCAGCATCGGGGCAGAGGCCGTTCGCGTCAAGCGGGGCGTCAGACTAGGGCGCCGGCCTCCATGCGGTTCAGGAAATCGGCCGCCTGGGCGCGGATCGCGGCGCGGCGATCTTCCTCCATCCGGTCCCAAGTTGCATAGATGCCGCCGATGCGGGAATTTCCCTCGAAGCGGTCACGGTGCCGGTCCAGGAAATTCCAGTAAAGAAGGTTGAACGGGCAGGCATCCTGTCCCGTCTTTTGCGCCACATCATAGGAACAGCCGCGGCAATAATCCGACATCCTGTTGATGTAGTTTCCCGAACTGACATAAGGCTTGGATCCTGCCAGCCCGCCATCGGCGAACTGGCTCATGCCGATGGTGTTGGGCGCCTCGACCCATTCATAGGCATCGATGTAAACCTCCAGATACCATTCATGCACCTGCCGCGGATCGCAGCCTGCCAGAAGCGCAAAGTTGCCCGTGACCATCAGGCGCTGGCTGTGGTGGGCATAGGCGTGCCGCTGCGTCTGCCCCACGGCCTGCGCCAGGCAGTTCATCCGCGTCGGTGCCCCCCAGTAAAGCGGCGGCAGGTCGCGATGGTGACGCAGGACATTGCGGCCGACATAATCGGGACCTTCCAGGAAATAGATCCCGCGCATGAATTCGCGCCAGCCCAGGATCTGACGGATGAACCCTTCGGCTGAATTGAGACGCACCCTGTTGTCGGTATAAGCACGCGCCGCAGCCTCGCAGACCTCCAGCGGCGACAAGAGGCCCGCATTGAGATAGGGCGACAGGACCGAGTGATGCAGGAACGGATCATCCGTCAGCATGGCGTCCTGATAGGGGCCGAATTCGTCCAGGGAATGGGCGATGAAATGATCCAGCACGCGCAGCGCCCCCGCACGGTCGGTGGCAAAGCCGAAGGGCCGCAGATCACCGAAATGATGACCAAAGCGCGCCTCGACCAGGTCCAGGACCCGTATCGTGATGTCGTCGGGCGCAAAGATCGGGGGCGGCAGGCGCAGCAGGTCGGGCCGCGCAGGTTTGCGATTGTCCCGGTCAAAGTTCCACCAACCCCCCTCGGGCTGGTCGCCCTGCATCAGCAGGCCCGTCTTGCGGCGCATCAGGCGATAGAACCATTCCATCCGCAGCGCCTCGCGGTCTTGGGCCCAAGCCTCGAATTCGGCATGGCTGGCCAGGAAGCGGTCGTCCGGCAACTGGCGCAGGGGGATCGGCAGGTCGCCCAAGGCCTGGATCAGGCGCCATTCCCCGGGTTCGGTGGCAAGAACCCGGTCTGCTTGAAACTGGGCAGCGCGGCGCAGCAGTTCGCCCAGAATCGAGTGGCTGTTCTCCGGATCGTCCAGTTCGGTATAGGCCACGGTCCGGCCGGCGTTGCGCAGTTCAGCCGCAAAGTGCCGCATGGCCGAGAACAGAAAGGCGATCTTCTTGGGGTGGTGGCGGACGTAGCTGGCCTCGGTCATCACCTCGGCCATGACGATCACGTCGTCAGACGCGGCCGCCCGTAGTGCCGACAGGTCATGCGACAGCTGGTCGCCCAGCACAAGGATCAGTCGTGGCATGCGCATCCCGGAAAAGGAAAGGACGCGCAGGTTACCCTGCGCGCCCTCTTGTCCTCATGCGGCGCGGTGCCGCGTCACTCCCATTCGATCGTGCCCGGAGGCTTGGAGGTGATGTCATAGGTGCAGCGGTTGATGCCCCGCACCTCGTTGATGATCCGCGTCGCGGTTTCGCCCAGGAATTCGTGAGTGAAGGGATAATAATCCGCCGTCATCCCGTCCACGCTGGTCACCGCCCGCAGCGCGCAGGCAAAGTCATACGTGCGCCCGTCGCCCATCACGCCCACCGTGCGGACGGGCAGGATGGCCACGAAGGCCTGCCATATCTCGTTATAAAGACCGTGCTTGCGGATCTGGTCGATGAAGACGGCATCCGCCTTGCGCAAGATTTCCAGCTTTTCGCGGGTGATCTCTCCGGGGCAGCGGATGGCAAGGCCGGGGCCTGGAAAGGGGTGGCGGCCGATGAAGCTGGCGGGCAGGCCCAGTTCGCGGCCCAGTTCGCGCACCTCGTCCTTGAACAGTTCGCGCAGGGGCTCCACCAGCTTCAGGCCCATCTTCTCGGGCAGGCCACCGACGTTGTGGTGCGACTTGATCGTGACCGAGGGGCCACCCGAGAAGCTGACGCTCTCGATGACGTCCGGATAAAGCGTACCCTGCGCCAGGAATTCCGCGCCCTCGATCTCGCTGGCGTATTTCTGGAATACGTCGATGAACAGGCGCCCGATGGTCTTGCGCTTGACCTCGGGGTCGCTGACACCTTCCAGCGAACCCAGGAACAGGTCTGCCTCGTCGGCGTGGATCAGCGGGATATTGTAGTTGTCGCGGAACATCTTGACGACTTCGTCCGCCTCGTTCAGCCGCAGCAGCCCGTGATCGACAAAAACGCAGGTCAACTGGTCGCCGATCGCCTCGTGGATCAGGACGGCCGCGACGCTGCTGTCCACGCCGCCGGAAAGGCCGCAGATGACCTTGCGGTCGCCCACCTGTTCACGGATCTTGCGGATCGCCTCATCCTTGTAGGAGGCCATGGTCCAGTCGCCGGTAAAGCCCGCCAGCCGGACAAAGTTCTCCAGCATGGTGCGCCCGTTCGGCGTATGATGCACCTCAGGGTGGAACTGGACGCCATAGAAATGGCGGGTTTCGTCCGCGATCATCGCCATGGGCGCATTGGGCGAGGTGCCGATGACCTCGAAACCCGGAGCGAGGCTGGTCACCCGGTCGCCATGGCTCATCCACACTTCCTCGCGCCCGGTGCCGAAAAGCTGGGCAAAGATGCCGTCGGACTTGTGCCCCGGCGCGGGCGCGATGAATGCGCGGCCGTATTCGGCATGATGGCCCGCCTCGACGCGGCCGCCCAGTTGTTCGATCATCACCTGCTGGCCATAGCAGATGCCGAAGACTGGCACGCCCATGTCGAACACCGCCTGCGGCGCGCGGGGGCTGGCCTCCTGCGTCACGCTGGCCGGACTGCCCGACAGGATGATCGCCTGCGGGGCCATCTCCCGCAGGGACTGGTCCGTTACCGTGTTGAACGGGTGGATTTCGCAATAAACGTTCAGCTCTCGCAGGCGACGCGCAATCAGCTGCGTCACCTGGCTGCCGAAGTCGATGATCAGAAGGCGCTGGTGCTGGGTCATGGATGCGCTTTAAGCGCGGTTTCAGCACCTTGCAAGAGTTTCGCGGCAGGCTCTGGGCGGAACCTGCCTGCACCCCCGGCGTTGGCCGACAACAGTCACGCGCGCATTGCGCATCTTTTTCGAGGTGCCTTCCATGTTCAGATCGATCCTGCCCCTCACGGCCGCCTTCTTCATGGTGGCCTGCGACTCTGTTCCCTTGATCTCGCTGCCGGAAACCGAACCGCCGGTCGAGGAAGCGTTGGCGGCCCAGTGCAGCGGGGATGCCACCTTGTCCGCCCGCCTGTCCGCAAGTGTCAACGCCGCCCGTTCCGCCGAGGGCAAGACCGTGCTGGAGCAGAACGCGCTGCTGGACCAGATCGCGTTGGCGCATGCCTGCGACATGGCACAAATGGGTCGTGCCGACGTGGCTGGATCCAACGGCTCGAACGTGGTCGACCGGGCGCGCGCCGTCGGCTATCCGACCTGCGGCGTGGCACAGTTGGTCGGCACTGCGGGAACGCCGGAAGGCGCCGTTGCGACATGGTTGTCCGCCACTCCGCAGCGCGAGCAGGTGATGGGCCAGCTCAGCTATCAGGTGGGCGCGGGCACGGTGCGCGGCTCGGACGGCCGGCTGTGGCACAGTGCCGTTCTGGGCAACAACTGCCAGTAACACCCAAGGGGCGCGGTTGATCCGCGCCCCTTTCGCAATACGGCCGCTGCAGTCACTTCTCGGGCAGCAAGCCCCGCGGGGCAAAGCGCAGCACCAGCAGCAGGACCAGTCCCATCGCGATGAAGCGCATGTGCGGCGCGCTGTCCAGCAGATGCGCCTTGAATGCGCTGTCGGGCAAGGGTCCGGTCAGCAGGGCAATCAGCGCGGGTCCCCAGACCTCGGCCTTGATCCACAGGAACCAGATCGTGACGGCGCCCAGCACTGCGCCCCAGTTGTTGCCCGAACCGCCCACGATCACCATCACCCAGATCAGGAAGGTATAGCGCAGCGGGTTATAGCTGGTCGGCGTCAGCAGGCCGTCCAGCGTCACCATCATCGCGCCGGCAACCCCGATCACGGCCGAGCCCAGGATGAACACCTGCAGATGGCGGCGGGTCACGTCCTTGCCCATGGCCTCGGCCGCGGTCTCGTTGTCGCGGATCGCGCGCATCATGCGGCCCCAAGGTGATTTCAGTGCCAGTTCCGCCAGCAGGATGATGACCAGCAGCACGACCAGGAACAGCGACAGATAGCTCAGCTTGACCCAGATCCCCGATGCCTCGGCCGCCGGAAAGCCCCATCGGGCGGCGAAATCCACAAAGTCAGGGTTGCGCTGCAAGGCGATCTCGGAGGCGACGGGACGCGGGATCGATGTGATGTTCTTGACGCCGCGCGCCAGCCAGTCCTCGTTCCTCAGGACCGCCACGATGATCTCGCCGATGCCCAGTGTGGCGATGGCCAGATAATCCGAGCGCAGCCCCAACGCGACCTTGCCGATCCCCCAGGCCGCCGCGGCAGCAAAGACGCCGCCCACGACCCAGGACAGCAGGATCGGCATCCCGAGGCCGCCGATATTGCCGTGGCGGGCCGGGTTGTTGCCC
>NZ_JBKGUN010000056.1:0-8520 GCF_046462195.1 Paracoccus sp. (in: a-proteobacteria)
AGGTCGCCGTGAACCCTCCGGGCCAGGCCGCCAAGAAGATCGAGCAGGGCGTGCACTTCACGACCCAGGGCGACAAGGCGACCCTGCTGGCTGAATACATGTCCAAGCACACGAATGAACTGGCCATGGTCTTCGGCCGCACCAAGCACGGCTGCGAAAAGCTGGCCAAGCTGCTGGAAAAATGGGGCTTTGCCGTTGCCGCGATCCATGGCAACAAGTCGCAGGGCCAGCGGGAACGCGCACTGGAAGCCTTCCGCAAGGGGGAAACCAAGGTGCTGGTCGCAACCGACGTGGCGGCGCGTGGCCTGGATATTCCCGAGGTCGCGCATGTCTACAACTATGACCTGCCCAACGTGCCGGAGAACTATGTTCACCGGATCGGCCGCACTGCGCGTGCAGGCCGTGACGGACGTGCCGTGGCCTTCTGCTCTCCGGCAGAACTGGGCGAACTGCGCGCGATCGAGAAGGCGATGAAGTCTACCATCCCCGTCATCGGCGGCGAAGTCCCTTCGGCGGCGGCCGCCGCTGCGGCGGGCCCTGCAGGCGGCCCGCAGCGCGGTCGTGGCAAGCCGATGGACGGCGGCGCCAACAAGCGTCCCGCCCGTCGTCCCTCGCGCCAGCCCAAGAGCCGGCAGGCCTGATCACCGGCGGCACGCCCCTGGGGCATTAAACAGAACAGCCGCAAGGAAATCCCTTGCGGCTTTTGCTTGTCCGTCAGATGCGGCGGCGTTAAGGCCCGCGGTCATGGCCAAGCTTTATTTCCACTATTCCACAATGAACGCCGGCAAGAGCACCTTGCTGCTGCAGGCGGCCTACAATTACCGCGAACGCGGGATGGACACGCTGCTGCTGACAGCGGCGCTGGACAGCCGGGCCGGTCCGGGCCGTATCGCCAGCCGTATCGGCATCGGCGCAGATGCCGTTGCCTTTGACGCGGACACCGACCTTTTCGCCCTGACCCGTGACCACCGCCCCTGTGCCTGTCTTTTCGTGGACGAAGCGCAGTTTCTGACCGAGGGGCAGGTCTGGCAACTGGCCCGCGTTGCCGATGACCTGGGGATCCCGGTCATGTGCTATGGCCTGAGGGTCGATTTCCGTGGCGCGCTTTTTCCGGGTTCCGCCGCGCTGCTGGCCTTGGCCGATGACCTGCGCGAGGTGCGGACCATCTGCCATTGCGGCCGCAAGGCCACGATGGTCATCCGCCGCGACGAACAAGGGGAGGTCATCACCGAAGGCGCGCAGGTTCAGGTGGGCGGCAATGAAACCTATGTCTCGCTGTGCCGCAGGCATTGGCGCGAAGCCGTGGGCGGCTGATCACGTTTTACGCGCATCGGTTGTGCCCGTTGCGGGGCGACGGGGGTTGATGTAACCATCCGGACAAACAGGCAAGGGAACATATCATGCGCGCATTCCTGCTTCGGATCGCAGCCGTGCTGGCTTTCGCGGCACCCGCGCAAGCCTTTGACACCAACGCGACGGCAGCCTGGGTTTATGATGTCCAGACCGGCACGGTGCTGATGGAAAAGAACGCGGACACGCCCATTCCGCCCGCCTCGATGTCCAAGCTGATGACGCTCTACATGCTGTTCGAAGCCTTAGAAGAAGGCCGGGTCACCATGGAAACGGATTTCCCCGTTTCGACAAAGGCGTGGAAGATGGGCGGCTCGAAGATGTTCGTCGAGCCTGCCGACCGTCCCACGGTCGAGGACCTGATCCACGGCATCATCATCAACTCCGGCAATGACGCCTGCGTCGTGGTGGCCGAGGGGCTTGCAGGGACCGAAGAAGCCTTTGCCCGCCAGATGAACCAGCGTGCCGCCGAGATCGGCCTGACCCAGACCCATCTCGCCAATTCCACCGGCTGGCCCCATCCGGACCACCGCATGTCCTCGCATGACCTGGGCGTTCTGGCCGAGCATCTCATCACCGACTTCCCCGAGCTCTACAAGAAGTTCGCGATGACCGCGTTCACCTACAAGGGGCGGGTGCCTTCGAACGCGAACAACCGCAATCCGCTGCTGCGCATCGGCGGGGGCGACTGGACGGCCGACGGCCTCAAGACGGGCCACACCGAAGAAGCGGGCTATGGCCTTGTCGGCTCGGCGGTCCAGGACGGGCGCCGGGTGATCTTTGTCATCAGCGGCCTGCCCTCGGACCGCGCCCGGGCCGAAGAGTCCGAGCGGATCGTCAACTGGGCCTTTCGGCAGTTCACCATGCAAAGCCTTGTCCCGGCAGGCGAGACCGTGCTGCAGGCGCCGGTATGGCTGGGCACCACCAGCCGCGTGGGCCTGACGACACGCAACGGCGTCAATGTCCTGGTGCCCGCGGGCGCACAGGATCAGGTCAAGGTCGAGGTCGTGTACTCCTCTCCAATCCCCGCGCCCATTGCCAAGGGTGACCAGGTGGGCCAGCTTGTTGTCACCATCCCCGGCACGCGGGACACGGTGACCCCGCTTCTTGCCACTTCGGATGTGCCCGAGGCAGGGCTGGTGGGCCGCATGAAGGGTGCGGTGATGCATCTGGGCCAGCGCGCCATCCGCGCCGCCGGCAGCTGATGCTGATCAGTTTCGAAGGTATCGATGGCTGCGGCAAGTCCACCCAGGCCCGGCTGCTTGCCGAGGCGCTGCGGGCCGAGGGGCAGGATGTCCTGCTGACGCGCGAGCCCGGCGGCAGCCCCGGCGCCGAGGAGATCCGCCGCCTGCTGGTCGAGGGCACTGGCGAGCGCTGGTCGCCCGAAACCGAGTGCCTGCTGTTCACCGCTGCCCGCCGCGATCATCTGGAACGCAGCATTCGCCCGGCGCTGGACGGCGGACGGATGGTCATCACCGATCGCTTTGCCGACAGCACCCGCGTTTATCAGGGCGCCGCGCGCGGGGATCTGCGCGCGATCGTCGACCGTCTCCATGACCTGATGATCGGCATCGAACCCGCTCGAACCTTTGTCATCGACATTGAACCGCGCACCGGCCTCGCGCGCGGCGCGGCCCGCGGCGGGTCCGAGGACCGGTTCGAAAGCCTGGGCCTGCAGTTCCAGGAACGCCTGGCCGAGGGCTTTCGCGCATTGGCCGCGGAATATCCCGCGCGGGTGCGGCTGATCGACGGCAGGGGAACACCCGATCAGGTCGCAGCCCGCGTGCGGAGCGCGCTGTGAAGACCGAAGTCCAGGACATTCCCGAAGCAGACCGCGTGCCGGGTGCCCCGCATCCACGGCACAGCACCCGCGTGATCGGACAGGATGCCGCCATTGCGACCTTCACCGAGGCAGCCTTGGGGCAGCGCCTGCACCATGCATGGCTGCTGACCGGTCCGCGCGGCGTGGGCAAGGCCACGCTGGCCTGGGCCATTGCCCGCTGGCTGCTCAGCGGATCACGCCACACCGATCTCTCGGTCGATCCTTCTGCCCCGGAATTGCGACGCATCTCGGCCTTGTCCGAATCGCGGCTTCAGCTGATCCGCCGCCCTTGGGACGACAAGACAGGTCGCCTGCGGGCCGAGATCACGGTGGACGAGATCCGCAGGCTGCTGTCCTTCTTTCACCTGTCCGCCGCCGAGGGCGGCCGCCGCGTCGCCATCATCGATGCCGCCGACGACATGAATGTCGCCGCGGCCAATGCCCTTCTGAAGGTGCTGGAAGAACCGCCCGCCGATGCCCTGATCCTGATGATTGCCCATCAGCCGGCAGGTCTGCTGCCCACCATCCGTTCGCGCTGCCGGACACTGCGGCTGGCGCCGTTGAAGCCACGGCCGATGGCAGGGATCCTGGCCGACATGGGCATCGATCAGGACGCCGAGGCGCTCGCTGCCCTGTCCGACGGCTCGGTCGGCGAGGCGCTGCGGCTGGCGGGTCAGGGCGGCCTGGACCTTTACCAGGATCTGGTGGACCTGTTTGCCACGCTCCCCCGGATGGACCGGCTGGCGGCCGCGAAATTTGCCGACAACGCCACCGGCCGCGCGGGCGCTGACGGTGATCCATTCGACCTGACCATCACCGTCCTCGACCGGTTCCTGACACGCATGGCGCGGGCGGGCCTGATGGGCGCCCCCCTGCCCCAGGCCGCGCGGGGTGAAGGTGCGTTGATGACGCGACTGTCGCCCGACGACCACGCCGCCCGCATCTGGGCCGAGGCGCAGTCACGGCTTTCGGCACGGGCCCGCACAGGCCGGGCGGTCAACCTTGACCCTGCGGCGCTGGTGATGGATATGGTGCTGGAACTGGCGCAGCTGCCGCCCGCTGCCTCCGCCCCGCCCAACCGAGGTTGAATGATGCAAGACGCGGCCCCTCCGCCGATCGTGGACAGCCACTGTCACCTGGATTTCCCCGATTTCGATGGCGAGCATGACGCGCTGATTGCCCGCGCCCGCGCCGCAGGCGTCACTCGGATGGTCACCATCTGCACCCGCCTGCGCCAGGAACCTGCGGTCCGCGCCTTGGCCGAGGCGCATGACGGTGTCTTTTATGCCGCCGGAACCCACCCGATGAGCGTGGCCGACGAGCCCATGGCCACCGTCGACCAACTGGTGGCCCTTGCCGATCACCCGAAATTCGTGGGCATCGGCGAAACCGGTCTCGATTACCACTACACTGCCGAAAGTGCCGCGATGCAGCAGGAAAGCCTGCGCATCCATATCGAGGCCGCCCGCCAGACCCGCCTGCCGCTGATCATCCATGCCCGCGATGCCGATGACGACATGGCCCGCATCCTAAGCGAGGAATACCGTGCCGGCGCCTATTCCTGCGTGATGCACTGCTTCAGTTCGACTGCCGCCTTGGCGCGGACGGCGCTGGATCTGGGTTTCTATCTGTCGATGTCGGGCATTGCGGCTTTTCCGCGCTCGGCCGATCTGCGCGAAATCTTCAAGGCTACGCCCCTTGACCGTATTTTGGTCGAAACCGACAGCCCTTATCTGGCACCCCCGCCCCATCGCGGCCGCCGGAACGAGCCTGCCTTTGTTGCCAAGACGGCCGCCGTCGGGGCCGAGGTCTTCGGCCTTGACTATGCCGCGTTCGCGGCCCGCACCTCGGCCAATTTCGACCGTCTGTTCTGGAAGGCTGCGTCATGATCCGCGCGACGATCTTGGGCTGCGGCTCGTCCGGGGGTGTCCCCCGGCTCGGCAACCGCTGGGGCACCTGCGACCCGGCCAATCCGCGGAACCGCCGCCGCCGCTGTTCGCTGCTGGTCGAGCGGGACGGCCCGGACGGCAAAACGCAGGTGCTGATCGATACTGGGCCCGATCTTGTGCCGCAGCTGCTGGATGCAGGCGTGGCGACACTGGACGCGGTGGTCTACACGCATGCCCATGCGGATCATGTCCATGGCATCGATGACCTCCGCCAGGTGGTCTTCAACGCCCGCCGGATGCTGCCCCTCTGGGCTGACGACCCCACGGCCGAGGCCTTGGTCGATCGTTTCGGCTATGTGTTCGAAACGCCTGAAGGCAGTCTTTACGACCCCATCTGCCAACTGAACATGATCAAGGATCGGATCGTGATCAGCGGTCCCGGCGGCGATATCACCATGATCCCCTTCCGCGTCCAGCACGGAGAGATCACATCACTCGGCTTTCGCATTGGCGGCCTCGTGTACCTGCCCGACGTGTCGGACATCCCGGACGCGGCCTGGCCGCTGATCGAGGGTGCGCCCGTCTTTGTCTGCGATGCGCTGCGACCGCAGCCGCATCCGACCCATGCGCATCTGGCGCTGGCGCTGGAATGGATCGCGCGCGCGGGCAGCCCCCGCGCGGTGTTGACCAACATGCATATCGACATGGATTATGCCACGGTCGCCGAAACAACGCCATCGCATGTCGAGCCCGCCTTTGACGGCATGGTGATCGAGGCCCCGGTCGAAACACCTGACCTGCCCTCGGCGGCATGAGCGCCCTTTTCACGATCATCCTGCCTGTCTTTCTGGTCGTGGGCTTTGGCTATCTGGTGACATGGCGCGGCTGGTTCGGGGCCAGCGCCGTGGACGGGCTGATGAACTTTGCCCAGAACTTCGCGGTGCCCACGTTGCTCTTTGCATCGATGGCCCGACTGGACCTGGGTGCCGAATTCCGGCCCCAGTTGCTGATTCCCTTTTATGCCGGCGCCTTCGCCAGCTTTGCGGCGGGATGGGCGGGTGCGCATTATCTGTTCCGCAGGCCCTCCGTCGATTGCGTGGCGATCGGCTTTGTCTGCCTGTTCTCGAACACGCTGCTGCTGGGCATCCCGATCACCGAACGCGCCTATGGGGCGGACGCCCTTGCGGGAAACTGGGCGATCATCGCGCTCCACTCTCCCCTGCTTTATACCTTCGGCATCACGGTGATGGAGTTCACGCGGGCCCGCGGCTCGGGCCTGTCGGTCGGGCGCGTGGCGCTGCGTGCGCTGACAGGTGTGCTGCGGACCTCACTGGTGATCGGGATCCTGCTGGGATTGTCGATGAACCTGCTGATGCAGGGGGGTCTCGTCATGCCGCAGGGGTTCTGGGACGCGATCGACATGGTCGCCCGTGCCGCCCTGCCCGCAGCGCTGTTCGGCCTGGGCGGCGTTCTGTACCGCTATCGTCCCGAAGGCGACATGGCCACCATTGCCATGTGCTGCGCCTGCGGCCTGATCCTGCATCCGGCCATCACCTTTGGGACGGGTGCGCTTCTTGGCCTCGACACGGGCGGGATGCGTTCGGCCGTGGTGACTGCTTCCATGGCACCGGGGGTGAACGCCTATCTTTTCGCCAATATCTATGGTTCGGCGCGACGGGTGGCGGCCTCCAGCGTGCTTGTGGGAACGGCGGCGTCGGTCGTGACGGTGTGGATGTGGCTGTCTGTGCTGCCCTGACCTCGCCATGACGCAGCACCGTGCGGCCCGCGATCAGATCGGCACGCGATAAGCGCCGAGCGCACCTTCCAGCGCCGTTTCCTCGTAACCGAAATGCGACCGGATCGCCTGGTCCAAGCGCTGAAAACGTTCTGTGCACAGGTCCATGGCGGCTGGGCTGGGTTCGGCCACCAGGGCTTCGGCCGCCTCGTGCAACTCGTGGATCAGCCGGTGGATGACCTTGTGCTCGGCGATCAGGCGTTGAAGCACGGGTGCCAAGGGAGGTCCCGCACGCTGTGCGATGGCCGGGAACATCCATTGTTCCTCGATGTCATGATGGTTCTGCAGCAGCGCGCAGTCGCGCCCGCAAGCGGTGCCGAACAGGGCCATGTTCCGCGCCAGTCGGGTGCCTGACACCGCAGGCGCCAGATCCGCCGCATCGGCCCTATGGGCGCGGATGTGCATCAGAAGTTCGGCCACTGCCGCCAGTTCGGCTCGGTACATGTCATGGATCGCCGCCAGACGCCGGCCATGCGCCTGCTGCGACCGGGTGAGTCCCGGAAAATCCGGGGGTGCAGGGCGCGCGGCTCCGTCTTCCAGTTCTTCGGGCGTCACCTGGGGGTCACGCCGCGAATACGCTCGGACCGGCGACGCAGGATTTCGACCGTGGTCAGCAGCGCGATCGAAAAGATCACCAGCAAGGTCGCCACCGCCAGAATGGCTGGGCTGATCTGTTCCCGGATGCCGTTCCACATCTGGCGGGGAATCGTCTGCTGGTCGGGACCTGCGATGAAGAGAACCGCCACCACCTCGTCGAACGAGGTGACAAACGCGAACAACGCGCCCGAGATCACGCCCGGCAGGATCAGTGGCATGGTCACCTTGAAGAAGGTCACCCGCGGATTGGCCCCGAGAGAGGCCGCCGCGCGGTTCAGCGACTGGTCGAACCCGACCAGTGTTGCCGTCACGGTGATGATGACAAACGGAATGCCAAGCGTGGCATGCGCCAGGATCACCCCCAGATAGGTGCCCGCAAGCCGGCCGCATTCCGGGTTCAGCCCGATCAGCGACAACAGTTCGCACGGGTTCGAATAAAAGAAGAACATGCCCGTCGCCGTGATGATCAGCGGCACGATCATCGGCGAGATCAGGATCGCCATGATCGCGCGGCGGAACGGCATTTCGGGGCGTGACAGGCCCAGTGCCGCGATCGTCCCCAGCACGGTCGCCACGATGGTCGAGAAGACCCCGATGATGATCGAGTTCTTGGCCGCCTTCACCCAATTCGCGTTGTTCCAGGCATCCGACCAGAAGGCCCAGCCGGTCGCATCAGGGTTCTGCATCCCGAAGGTCAGCAGGCTGCGATACCAGCGCAGACTGTAACCTTCGGGATCGAAGCTCAGCATCCTTTCGGTAAAGGTGAAATACGGTTCCGCGTTGAAGCTCAGCGGGATGACGACAACAATCGGCGCGATCAGAAAGAAGAAGATCGCGGCGCAGATGGCCAGATAGGCATAATGCCAGACGCGCTCCAGCGGGCTTGCATAGGTCGGAACAGCCATCGGTCTACCCCAGTTTCAGATTGTCGATGCCGACAAGGCGGTCGTAAAGCCAGTAAAGGACCAGAACCGCCCCCAGCAGCAGCGCGGCCAGCGCCGCCGCCATCGACCAGTTCAGCGTCCCGGTCATGTGGGACGCGATCATGTTGGAGATCAGCTGCCCCG
>NZ_JBKGUN010000057.1:0-31426 GCF_046462195.1 Paracoccus sp. (in: a-proteobacteria)
GCCCATGGCACCGCGGCGCAAGAAGGTTTACGAAGGCAAGGCAAAGATCCTCTATGAGGGCACTGAACCGGGCACGCTCATCCAGTATTTCAAGGATGACGCGACCGCCTTCAACGCCCAGAAGAAGGCGACGATCGAGGGCAAGGGCGTGCTGAACAACCGCCTGTCCGAGTTCTTCATGAACGGTTTGACGAATATCGGCGTCCCGAACCATTTCATCCGCCGCATCAACATGCGCGAGCAGCTGATCCGCCAGGTCGAGATCGTGCCGCTGGAAGTGATCGTGCGGAATTTTGCCGCCGGTTCGCTGTCCAAGCGGCTGGGCCTGGAAGAAGGCGCGCTGCTGCCCCGCCCGATCGTCGAATACAGCTTCAAGAACGACGAGCTGGGCGACCCGATGGTGTCCGAGGAATACATCATCGCCTTTGGCTGGGCGACCCAGCAGGACCTTGACGACATCGTCAGCCTTGCCCTGCGCGTGAACGACTTCCTGTCCGGCGTGTTCTACGGGGCCGGCATCAAGCTGATCGACTTCAAGATCGAGATCGGCCGCGTTTGGGACAACGATTTCATGCGCCTGATCGTCGCCGACGAGATCAGCCCCGACAGCTGCCGGCTGTGGGACGTCAAGACAGGGCAAAAGCTGGACAAGGACGTGTTCCGCCGCGACCTGGGCAGCCTGACCGACGCCTATACCGAGGTGGCGCGCCGGCTGGGCCTGATGCCCGCGAACACGACCAGCCTGAAACCGACCGCGATCAACTGAAAGGACGCCCCGCCATGAAAGCACGTGTGACCATCATGCTGAAGGACGGCGTCCTGGACCCGCAGGGCGAGGCCATCCGCCATGCCCTGGGCGGGCTGGGCCATGGGGGTGTCAACGGCGTCCGCCAGGGCAAGCTGATCGAACTGGATCTGGCCGCCACGGATGCCGAGGCCGCCCGCGCCGAAGTGACAAGGATGTGCGAAGGGCTTCTGGCCAACACCGTGATCGAGAAGTACACGGTCGAGATCGCCTGAACCCTTCACCTGACGCTGCGGCAACCTGCCCTTATCGGCAGGTTGCCCGCTTCTGCCCGTTGCAAATCCTTCGCGATTGACGCCCAATGCGCGGATGATGAGCCAAAGCCCCTCCGTTCCGACCATGACCCATTCCGACGCCGCCCCGGTCATCCGGATCAGCGACTTGCACAAATCCTATGGCCCGCTCGATGTGCTGAAGGGCGTTTCCATGACGGCACCGCGTGGGCATGTGATCAGCCTGATCGGCTCGTCCGGGTCGGGCAAGTCGACGTTGCTGCGTTGCTGCAACCTGCTGGAAAACAGCCAGTCCGGAGAGATCCTGTTCGATGGAGAGGCCGTGCGCTGGAAGGGGCAGGGCCAAGCGCGCCAGCCGGCCGACCGCGCTCAGGTGACCCGTTTTCGCACCAACCTGTCAATGGTGTTCCAGCAGTTCAACCTGTGGGCACACATGACCATCCTGCAGAACGTGATGGAGGCCCCACTGACCGTTCTGGGCGAGGATCGGGCCGCTGTGGAGCATCGCGCCCGCGACCTGCTGGCAAAGGTGGGGATCGGCGACAAGGCCGATGCCTGGCCTGCCCAACTGTCGGGCGGACAGCAGCAACGGGCGGCCATCGCCCGGGCGCTGTGCATGCAGCCCAAGGCCCTGCTGTTCGATGAACCCACCAGCGCGCTGGACCCCGAGCTGCAGCAGGAGGTGGTCAAGGTCATCAAGGATCTGGCGGGCGAACATCGCACCATGATCCTCGTCACACATGACATGCGGCTGGCCGCCGATGTCAGCGATCATGTCGTGTTCCTGCACCAGGGCGTGATCTGCGAAGAAGGCCCGCCATCGCGGCTGTTCCAGGATCCGCAGACCGACCGTTTGCGCCAGTTCCTGTCCGCCACCATGGCCAATTGAAAAAAAACCAACAGGAGAGACCCGAATGAAACTGCTGACGATGGCCGTGGCCGCCCTGGCCCTGACCGCAGGCCTTTCCCAGGCCCAGACCGTGCGCATGGGGACCGAGGGTGCCTATGCCCCCTATAACTTCATCGACGACGCGACGGGCGAAGTGACCGGATTCGAGGTCGAACTGGGCAACGAGTTGTGCCGCCGCGCCGAACTGGACTGCACCTGGGTGCGCAACGACTGGGATTCGATCATCCCGAACCTGGTGTCGGGCAACTATGACACGATTCTGGCCGGCATGAACATCAACGAAGAGCGCAAGCAGGTCGTCCAGTTCACCCAGCCCTATACGCCCGCCATGCCTTCGGCCTATGCGGCGCTGTCGGCGGATGTTGATGTCAAAAGCGGCGTCGTTGCGGCCCAGACCAACACGATCCAGGCAGGCCATGTTGCGGAAACCGGCGCGACGCTCCTAGAATTCCCCAACCCCGACCAGACAGTTGCCGCCGTTCGCAATGGCGAAGCCGACGCGGTCTTTGCCGACAAGGATTTCCTCGTTCCGATCGTGGAAGAGTCGGGCGGCGAACTGGTCTGGGTCGAAGGTGGCGAGACCGTTCCCTTGGGCGAGGGCATCGGCATGGCGCTGCGCCAGTCCGACAACGAGCTGCGCGAAACCTTTGATGCCCAGATCACCGCAATGAAGGAAGACGGCAGCCTGAACACGCTGATCGTCAAGTGGTTCGGCGACGACGCCCTGACCTTCGAGTGATGTGACCTGCCGCTGCGGATCCTTTGCCGCGGCGGCCTTTCGGGATATCCGATGTTTTCCTATTGCACCGATCCGTCCTTGCTCGAAGGGCTTGCCTGGCTGTCATGCTATCTGACATCGGGCACGCATATGCTGTTCTATGCCAGTTTCGGAACGGTGCTGCTGCTGCTGGCGGTCACGGCGCCCATTGCGCTGCTTTTCGGGTTCGGTGGTGCCATGGCGTCGCGCTCGCGCATTGCGCCGCTTCGCTGGTTCGGCAAGATTTATACCTCGATGGTGCGCGGCATTCCCGATATCATCTTTTTCCTGTTCGTGCCGATCGCGCTGGACCAAGGCTTTGAATGGGTGCGCCACAAGGTGCTGTGCAACAGCGATCAGCCGGTCTGGCAGGGCAATGATTTCGTCGTCTGCGCGGCGGCCAAGCTGCCGGCAAATTCATCCGCCCCTTGGGTGCATGACGCTTATGGCATTCTTCTGGCAGTCATCGCCTTCTCGATCGTCTTCGGCGCCTTTGCAGCGAACGTGCTTTACGGCGCCATGCAGGCCGTGCCGCGGGCGCAACTGGAAACGGCCGAAGCTTATGGCATGACGCCGCGCCAGGTCAGCCGCCGCGTGCTGATCCCGCAGATGTGGACCTATGCGCTGCCGGGCCTGTCGAATCTGTGGATGATCCTGATCAAGGCCACGCCGCTGCTGTTCCTGCTGGGGGTCGAAGATATCGTCTATTGGGCGCGGGAACTGGGCGGGTCCAAGACCAGCGCCTTCAGCTATCCGCACCCGGACTGGCGGCTGTATTATTTCTTGGGGATCCTGGTGTTCTATCTGGGCATGACCTGGATATCCGAACGTGTGCTGGGCCGTGTCACCCGGCGCCTGTCACGGGGGCAGGCGACGATGGGCGGCGAAGCGCAACGCCAGGGGGCTGTCGCATGAGCTGCGTCCAGACCATCATGGATTACGGCCTGCGTTCGATCGGCATCGGCGAGCGGCTGCTGCCGCGGGCCGATTACAACCTGTGCCAGCAGTTCACCCTGATCGGGTCGGGGCTGATCTGGAACCTTTACTTCGCCATTCTGGCGCTCGGCTTCGGGTTCGTGCTGGCCAATGTCGTGGCCGTCGCCAAGGCCAGCCGCAGCCCTTGGGCGCGCAGGCTTGCGGATGGCTTCATCTTCCTGTTTCGGGGCAGTCCGCTCTTCATCCAGTTCTTCATCGCCTACGAGGCACTGGTCCTTTTGCCCCGCGCGGGCATCGAGGTCTTCGGGCTGACCATCCAGACCAGCTGGCTGACCAAGGCCTGGGCCGGGGCCCTGATCGTCCTGATCCTGAACACGGCCGCCTATTCCGCCCAGATCTTTCACGGGGCGCTGATGTCGGTGCCCAAAGGGGACATCGAGGCCGCCGACGCTTATGGAATGACCGGCTGGAAGCGCTTTCGCCGGGTGATCTGGCCGACGATGATGCGGCTGGCCTGGCCGTCCTATACCAACGAGGCGATCTTCCTGTTCCATGCCACGACGCTGGTGTATTTTTCGGGCTTTCCCGCCTTTCAGCAGCGGGGCGACGCGCTGTACTATGCCAGCTATTTCGCGGACCGGACCTTCAACCCCTTTGTTGCCTATCCCATTGCCGCGGGCTACTTTATCGTGGCGACCTTGGCTCTGATCTGGCTTTTCGGCAGGGTGAACCGGCGGCTGAACCGTCACCTTCCGGGGGCGGCCAAGCGTGTGCGATACCGTCCCCAGCTGGTGCGATGATCAAGATGGAATGGCTGCGCGAACATCCCGAGGTGAAAACCATCCGCGTTGCGGCGGCCGATCTGAACGGGGTGGCGCGCGGCAAGCGCCTTCCTGCGCGCTATGCCGACAAGCTGCTGGAGGAAGGGACCAAGTTTCCGTATTCGGTCCTCAACCTGGACATCTGGGGCGAGGATGTCGAGGACAGCCCGCTGGTTTTCCAGTCAGGCGATCCGGACGGCCTTCTGCTGCCGACCGAGCGTGGCTTCCTGCCCATGCCCTGGCTTGATGCGGCACCGACCGCGCTGCTGCCCTTGTGGATGTTCCATCCCGACGGGCGTCCTTACGATGGTGATCCGCGGCAGGCACTGGCCCGCGTGGTCGAGCGTTATCAAGCGGCGGGCCTGACGCCGGTGGTCGCGACCGAGCTGGAGTTCTTCCTGATCGACGACAGTGGCCGCCAGCTGCGCGTGCCGCCCAACCCCCGATCCGGCAAGCGGCGCACGGGGGGCGAGGTTCTGTCGCTGCGCGCACTGGATGCATTCGACCAGTTCTTCACGTCGCTTTACGACGCCTGCGAGTCGATGGACATTCCCGCCGACACCGCCATTTCCGAGGCGGGGCCCGGCCAGTTCGAGATCAACCTGATGCACCAGGCCGATCCGCTGAAGGCCGCCGACGACACCTGGCTGTTCAAGATGCTGGTCAAGGGGGTGGCCCGCAGCTACGGCTTTGCGGCCAGCTTCATGGCCAAACCCTATGAGGCCTTTTCCGGCAACGGGATGCACATGCATTTCTCGATCCTGGACAAGGACGGGAACAACATCTTCGACAACGGCGGCGAAGAAGGGACCAAGGTGCTGCGTCAGGCCGTGGCTGGGTGTCTGCGCGCCATGCCCGGATCGACGCTTCTCTTCGCCCCGCACGAGAACAGCTATGACCGGCTGGTTCCGAACGCCCATGCGCCCACGGGCATCGGCTGGGCCTATGAGAACCGGACGGCGGCGATCCGCATCCCGTCCTCGGGGCCACGGGCGCGCCGGATCGAGCATCGGGTCGCGGGGGGCGACGTGAACCCTTATCTGACCACTGCCGCCATCCTGGGCGCGGCGCTGAACGGGATCGAGGACGGTCTGGATGCGCCCGCCCCCTTCAAAGGCAATGCATATGACCAGAACCTGGCGCAACTGCCCGGTGACTGGGGTGCGGCGATCGATGCCTTTGACAACTGTCCTCAGATCCGCCGCATCCTGCCGCCGCATCTGGTTGACAACTATTTGATGACCAAGCGGCAGGAACTGTTCTACATGGCCGAACTGTCCGACGAGGAAACGGTCGAACTGTATCTGGACACCGTCTGACGCGGCCAGCCTGTTTCAATGGAAATCCCGGCTGGGAAACAGCCGTTTCGCCTGATCGCGTGGATGCAGGGCCGTGCCGGGCACGCTGCCGCCGACCGGGCGGCGAGTTTCGTCCGCCCGCCCGTCATTCGTTTCGATCATCCGGGGGCGGCCAAGCGTGGTCAGCAGGGGCGACAGGTCCTCGATCCTTTCCGCGATCAGGTGCAGCACCGTCCCGTCGCGCTGGATGCGTCCGGTGACCCGCAGCAGGCGGCCCGTCACCACGGCCTTGCGAAACGTTTCATAAACGGTCTTCCAGACCACCACATTGGCCACGCCGGTCTCGTCCTCCAGCGTCAGGAAGATCACCCCCGATGCCGTGCCGGGGCGCTGGCGGGTGATGACGAGGCCGGTGATGGTCCGGCGGCCATGCACCCCCGGCAGGCGGTCATGAGGCAGGCTTTCGGGCAGGCCCGGACGCAGCAGTTCCAGCGGGTGCGCGCGCAGCGACAGGCGCAGGGACAGGTAATCCTCGATCACCTCCTGGCTCAGCGTCATGCGGGGCAGGATGACGGCAGGCTCGATGATGCCCTCGCCCTCGGCGCCGAACAGGGGCAAGGGCTTCGGCATGGCCAGCGCGCGCGCGGCCCAGAGGGCATCGCGTCGGGTCAGGCCAAGCGCGGCAAAGGCATCGCCATCGGCCAGACGTTCCAGCGTGGCGGGGGGCACGCCCGCCCGACGCCACAGGCTTTCCACGTTGGGATAGCCATTGGCGCGGGCGGCGACGATCCAGGCCGCATCCTCGGCGCGCAGACTTTTGATCTGGCGCAGGCCAAGGCGGATGGCCAGTTCCCCGTCGCTGCGCGGCTCGATCGTGCAGTCCCATTCGGAATGGTTGACCGAAACCGGCCGCACCTCGATCCCGTGGTCGCGGGCGTCGCGGACCAGTTGCGCGGGGGCATAAAAGCCCATCGGCTGGCTGTTCAGCAGGGCACAGGTAAAGATCGCCTGGTGATGGCATTTCAGCCAGGCCGAGACATAGACCAGCCGCGCAAAGCTGGCCGCATGGCTTTCAGGGAAACCATAGCTGCCGAAACCCTCGATCTGCGCAAAGCAGCGTTCCGCGAAATCGGCATCATAGCCACGCGCCAGTATCCCGGACACGAAGCGTTCGCGAAAGCTGCCGATCGTGCCCATGCGCTTGAAGGTCGACAAGGAGCGTCGCAGCCGGTCGGCTTCGGCTGGGGTGAAGCCCGCCGCGACCACGGCGATCTGCATGGCCTGTTCCTGGAACAACGGCACGCCATAGGTGCGGTGCAGCACCTCCATCAGCGCGGGACCCAGATCATGGACGGGTTCGCGTCCTTGGCGGCGGTTGATGAAGGGATGGACCATCCCGCCCTGGATCGGCCCGGGCCGGACGATGGCGACCTCGCAAACGAGGTCATAGAACTTGCGCGGCAGCATGCGGGGCAGAAAGTTCAGCTGCGCCCGGCTTTCGACCTGAAAGACCCCCACCGCATCGGCGCGGCAGAGCATGTCATAGACTGCCGGATCCTCGGGCGGGACATTGGCCAGAGTCAGGCGCTGGCCGCGATGATCGGCCAGCAGGGCAAAGCCCTTGCGGATCGCGGTCAGCATGCCGAGTGCCAGGATGTCGACCTTGAGAAGGCCAAGCGCGTCGATGTCGTCCTTGTCCCATTCGATGATGGTGCGGTCCTCCATCGCGGCATTCTCGATGGGGCACAGTTCGTCCAAGCGGCCCGCGGTGATGACAAAGCCGCCGACATGCTGGGACAGGTGGCGCGGAAAGCCGATGATCTGGCCGATCAGCCAGACGGTCATCTGCAGGCGTCGGTCCGACGGGTCGAGGCCCGCCTCGCGCAGGCCGTCCTCGCCGGGGGCGGTTGAGGAAAAGCCCCAGATCTGCCCGGTCAGCCGCGCCAGCACATCCTGCGACAGGCCCATGACCTTGCCGATCTCGCGGATGGCGGCGCGGGTGCGGAAGTGGATGACCGTGGCGGTCAGTCCGGCACGGTGGCGGCCATAACGCTCATAGATCCACTGGATCACCTCTTCGCGGCGTTCGTGTTCGAAATCGACATCGATATCGGGCGGTTCGCCCCGTTCCTTGCTGATGAAACGCTCGAAGATCAGGGTGATCGATTCGGGGGGGACCTCGGTGATTCCCAGAAGATAGCAGACAACCGAATTCGCTGCCGAACCGCGCCCTTGGCACAGGATCCCCTGACTGCGGGCATAGGCCACGATGTCATGCACGGTCAGGAAATAGGGCGCATAGCCCACGTCCTCGATCAGTTGCAGCTCCTTGGCGATGCCGTTCTGCACCTTGGGCGGGGCGCCGCGGGGATAGCGGCGTGCCAGCCCTTCCCGGGTCAAGCGTTCCAGCCGAGCCTGGGCCGTTTCGGTGGGGCTGTCTTCGGACGGATAGCGATAGCGCAGATCGTCCAGCCGAAAGGCGCAGCGGCCCGCGATCTCGACGCTGCGCCTGAGGGCGGCCGGATAGCGGTGGAACATCCGCGCCATGTCGCGGGCGGGCTTCAGACGGCGCTCGGCATTGGGCAGGCGATGGCAGCCGATGGTGTCGATGGTCACGCCAAGGCGCAGGCAGGTCAGCACATCGGCCACCGGGCGGCGAAAGGCGCGGTGCATCAGAACGTCGCCCACCGCCACGAGGGGCAGGCCCGTCCCTTGAGAGATTTGCGCCAGCCGGTCCAGCCGCCCTTGATCACGCCCGTCATAGCGGGGCGCGGCCCCCAGATAGGTGCGTCCCGGACACAGGCGGGAAAGGCGCAGCAGGTGATCGCGTGCGGTGACCATGTCGGAGGCAGGGGTTGAGGGGTCGGGCAGGGGGTCGGGCGGCAGGGCGATCAGGATCATCCCCTCGGCCCATTCCTCCAGATCCTCCAGGGTGAGATGGCATTCGCCTTTGGATGCGCGGGTCTTGCCCAAGGACAGGAGCCGCGTCAGCCGCGACCAGGCGGCAAGATCGGTGGGCAGGGCCAGCCATTCAACCGGGCTGTCGGTCAGGACCAGTCGGCTGCCGACGATCAGCCGGGGCAGGGGACTGGCCTGCCGGGCCGTGGGTCCGGTTGTGGTCCAGCGGGTCTGCCGGCTGGAGTGGTCGGTCACCTGCTGCGACCGGATCAAGGGGCCGTCCTGTGTGGCCTGCCTGTCCGCCAGTGCCTCGTCATGCAGGCGGGTCAGTTCCTTGAGGGCGGAAAAGGCCCGCACCACGCCCGCCACCGAGTTGCGATCGGTGATGGCGATCGCCTCCAGCCCCAGTTCGGCGGCGCGGGTCACCATCTCTTCGGGATGAGACGCGCCGGTGAGAAAGGTGAAATTGGTCGTGACGCACAGTTCGGCATAACGTTCGGAAGGTGAGGTCCCCATGGTTTGCGGGACTTCCTTTGGCCCCTGCCTGCCCAAGCGGAAAAAGCGGTCGGGAAGGCTCATGCAAATTCGCCCGCCAGATGCCAGCCCGGGGATTGCGGAGTGTGAAAGAGCCACAAGCGGGGGCCTTGCTGCGTTTCCACCTGCCAATAGTCGCGCATTCCGCTGTTCCAGTCGGGGTCGTCCTGCCACCATTCCGGTGCAATCCGTTCGGGTCCGGCGGCCCGCAGCGTGGTCATCGGGCGTCCGGACCAGCCGAACTGGCTGGGGGGGTGGCCGGCGCGGGCTTGGGCCTGCAGCGAATGGAAGGGACCCAGCAGCAGGGGGCGCAAGGCCGGACCCGACCAGACGGCCGGTTCGCTGAAGGCCGAGGGCACCATGAAAAAGCTGCGTTCGGGCACAAGGCTGCCGGCGGGCAGGGGGCGCAGGATCGCGTCGAAGCCCAGGCGATTTCCAAGCCGCGACAAGAGGCCGGCCAGCGCGTCCTGAACCCGTTCGTTCGTGGAAAGCGCGATCTGGGCAGGGGCCTGCGGCTGGGTCACAAGCGCGATCAGCCGCAAGGCGTCGATCCCGAAGCCCGAATCAACCCGTTCCAACGAAGGAACGAAAAGGGGGGCGATCCGGGCTGGATCACGCATCGGCCGCGCCAGCCCGATCTCCAAGGTGACGGTGGCCCGATCGACGCGCCGCAGTTCCAGCCGCAGGCGACGTGCGCCATGGTGGTGAAGGGCCAGCTTGGCGCACAGCCGGACCAGCAGGCGGTCCAAGGCCGCCGCCACGTCCGACTGCAGGCCGATCGGTTCGGGCAGGGTCAGCCGGGTGCCGAAGGCGGGCGCTTCGGTTTCGGCATCGACGGGTTCGGGCTGATGGCCCAGCAGCTGGTCCAGCCGCATCAGCAGCCCTTGTCCGAAGCGGCGGGCCAAAGGCGCGCGGGGCTGGTCCAGCAGGTTGCCGATCCGGCCCAGCCCTGCGCGGGCCAGCGCCTCGGCCGTGGGCGGATCGATCCTCAGCGCCGTGACCGGCAGACTTGCCAGCCGCAAGGCGGTCTGACCAACGGGCAGGATGCCTCCGCCATGGCGGGCAAGGGCGTGGGCCGCGCCTCTGGTGTCGGCAATGGCGCTGATGCCATGGAGCCGGGCGTGCAGAAGGCGGTCGTGCAGGTCTTCGCGCAGTGCGGCTTCGCCGCCGAACAAATGGGCGACGCCGGTGATGTCGGCTACAAGACCCGCATCGCCATCGCGCGACACGAGAGGGGAATAGCGCGTCGCCCATCGCCGCAGCCCGGCCAAGGCCTGTGCCATGACCATCGGATCGGCGGGCCGGGTCGTCAGGTCGGGACAGATCGCCCACGCATCCGCCAAGGTCATGCCGGGCGCCAGACCTCGTGCCTCGGCCACCGGATCGATGCAATGCAGGTGATTGGAAGAACCCGAGCGCAACGTCAGGGCGAAAGGGCCGAAGGCCGGGTCTTGCCGCAAGCTGGCCTGACTGGCCAGCCGCGGGAACCAGATGCACAGCAGCCTGCGGGGCATTTCAATCGCTTGCCATAAATGTTCCTGTTACGTTCTATTAACCTGTCTTTGCATCTCAAGTCGAGTCTGCATGTGCCATGCTGTCGCAGGGCTTGATTACACGGGCAGCGTCATGGCAGATTTGGGCATCCGCAGCCCATGCCGGAACGAAGCATGGGGATGTGTGTTGAGGCCTGTTCCCTTGATCCGCCTGGGCGCGGCGGGTGAGGGAGGGCGGGCGCAGCAACTGGGAACGACAGGGCAGAATGAACGCATCGAATGACCGGCTGACCCGACCGGGCCGGAACTGCTGGAGGGTCGAACAGTCGGAACGGTTCGCCGTGATCGCCGATGCCGACGATTATTTCTGCACCGTCCGCAAAGCCATGATGCAGGCCCGCCGCAGCATCCTGATGATCGGATGGGATTTCGACGCGCGCATCCACCTGGGCGAGGCCGCCGAGAGCGAGCCTGCCCGGCTGGGTGATTTCGTGATGTGGCTGGCCAGGCGGACGCCGACGCTGCATGTGCGCCTGCTGCGCTGGGACACGGGGGCGCTGAAATCGATCTTTCGGGGCACGACCCTGATGACCATCCTGCGCTGGAAGATGCATCCCCGCATCACGCTGCGCCTGGACAGCAAGCATCCGCTGGCAAGCTCGCACCATCAGAAGATCGTGGTGATCGACGATTGTCTTGCCTTTTGCGGTGGCATCGACATGACCGAAGGCCGTTGGGACACGCGCGAGCATCTGGACAACGATCCCCGCCGCACCAGTCCCCGCGGCACGCTGTTGAAGCCGTGGCATGACGCGACCAGCGCCTTTGACGGCCCGGCCGCACGGGCGCTGGGGGATCTGGCGCGGGATCGCTGGCGTATCGCCTCGGGCGAGGTGCTGGAGCCGGTCACGGATGTCGAGGGCTGCTGGCCCGACGGGCTGAAGCCGAATTTCCACGACATCCCGCTGGCCATTGCCCGCACCCGGCCTGAAATTGCCGAAGTCGAACCGGCTTTCGAGATCGAGCAGATGTATCTGGACCTGATCGCCAAGGCGCGCCGGGTGATCTATGCCGAAAGCCAGTATTTCGCCTCGCGCAGGATCGCGCAGGCAATTGCCCAGCGCTTGATCGAGGAAGATCCGCCGGAAATCGTGATCGTGAACCCCGTCAGCGCCCAGGGTTGGCTGGAGCCGCTGGCCATGGACACGGCGCGTGCGCGGCTGGTCGAGGCGCTGCAAAGGCTGGACCACAAGCGCCGCCTGCGCATCTATCATCCGCTGACCGATGCAGGGGCCGAAATCTATGTCCATGCCAAGATCACGATCGTGGATGACATGTATCTTCGCATCGGTTCCTCGAATCTCAACAACCGTTCGATGCGGCTGGACACGGAATGCGACGTGATCGTGGCCGCCGACCGCTCCGGCTGCGAGGCGGTCCGTGAAAGCATCACCGCCCTGCGCGATGACCTGCTGGCCGAGCACCTGGCCATGCCCGTGGCCACTGTCACGGCCAGGATTGCGGAACATGGCAGCCTGATCGCCGCGATCGAAGCCTGTCGAGGAACTGTCGGGGAAGGGCGCACGCTGGCCCCTTACGAGGTTCCCGAATTGAACGGCTTCCAGACCTGGATGGCAGACAACGAGATCCTGGACCCCGAAGGTCCGGAAAAGATCTTCGAGCCCTTGGGAAAGCGCAGCCTGTTCAAGGGCTGGCGCTGGCCCCGGCACCGGCCCTGGCGGCGCAAGCACCCGTCCTAGCCGGCCGGTCCCTTGGGCAGGCCCTTGGCGATGCCGCCGAGGCTGTTGCCGTTCAGCAGCCCGGTGTCGATCGCCTTGCGGATGGCATAAGCGTTGTCCTCTGCCCCCAGCGCCTTGCGCGCCATCTGCAGGCGATAGCGCAGCGCAGTGCGCGAGATCCCCAAGGCTTTGCAGGCCTGGTCATAGGTCATGCCGCAGGCGATGGCCTCCAACGCCTCGATCAGGATCGGACGCAGGCTGGTGGCGCGTTCAATCATGTCATGGCCTTGTCGCAACAGGCGGTCCATGGCAGCGATCTCGGCATCGGTGAATTCCCGGTCCCCATTGGCAGCCCCGATATAGGACCGGGATTCCACCGGCCCATAGGACAGCGCCACCCCATAGATCAGGCCGTGCTGGCGGGCCTGGCCCATCACGTCCAGCGGATCGTCGATGATATCGGCCAATGCGCTCCAGCGCAGGCTGCCTTCGTTCAGCATGCACCAGATCATCATCGGATCCCCGATGCCCAAGTTCATGCGGGTATAGGCTTGGATCCAGCTGGACGGATAGGTGCAGACGCGCCGGACAGGACGGGAAAAGCGGATGTGAAAGCCGCACATGAAGCCGCGTGGTGCCAACCGGCCAAGGTCTTCGTCGATCTGAGCAAGGGTCTGCGATGACATGGAATGCCTGTCAGGGATCACTGGAAACACGAACGCCTGAATATGACCATTTGCCGACAGTTTCTGCCTTTGTTCGGGACAGCCGGGCTGCGCGTGGCTCAAGGGCAACATAGCCCTTTGGGGCTATAGGTGGTTCGTGAACGAGAGGTTAATCGGGTTCTGTAAAGCCTGCTTTTTTAACGAGTGCAGGGTGTGGAGAAGAAGCGCATGCCCCATGTGCGTTTTTCCAGACCCGGCCAGTGCGCAGTTTTCGCGTGTGGCCTCCACCATTGCTTCAAGTTATTTCATCAAGACTTAAGAGCCGTTCCTTTTCGGAGGGACGGCTTGCGTCCTCCGCCATGATCGCTAGCTTGCGCGCAAGCGAAGGAAGCGGGGTGATCTGATGGAACATGTGAAACTGGGCGGCAGCGAGGTCGAGGTCAGCCGGATCTGCCTTGGCACCATGACCTTCGGCAACCAGACGGGCGAAGACATCGCCCGTGCCCAGATGGATGCGGCGCTGGAGGTCGGGATGACCTTCATGGACTGCGCCGAGATGTATCCGGTCAATCCCGTCCGCCGCGAAACGGTCGGCCTGTCCGAAGAGATCATCGGCCGCTGGCTGGCCCGCACGGGCAACCGCGACCGCGTCCAGATCGCCACCAAGATCACCGGTCCCAGCCAGATGGTCCGCGATGGCGCGCCCTTTGACGGGGCCACGGTTCGAGCCTGCATTGATGCGTCGTTGCGGCGGCTGCAGACGGACCGGATCGACCTTTACCAGCTGCACTGGCCGGTGCGCGGCTCCTACGGATTCCGCCAGAACTGGAACTTTGATCCTTCGGGTCAGGACAAGGCCCAAACACTGGGCCATATGCAGGACGTGCTGGAGGCGATGTCCGATGCCGTAAAGGCAGGCAAGATCCGCGCAGTCGGCCTGTCAAACGAATCAGCCTGGGGGCTGGCACGCTGGTGCGATGTCGCCGATCGCATCGGAGGCCCCCGCATGGCCGCCATCCAGAACGAATATTCGCCGCTCTACCGTCTTTATGACACGGATCTGGCCGAAACGGCAGTGAACGAGGATGTGACGCTTTTGTCCTATTCGCCCTTGGCGGCGGGGCTGCTGACGGGAAAATATTCAAATGGTGCCATGCCCGAGGGCAGCCGTGCCGCGGTGGACAAGGCCACTGGCGGGCAGGGAAACCTGGGCGGGCGCAAGACCGACCGCGGCGTGGCCGCCGCAGCGGCCTATGGCGCGCTGGCGACCGAACATGGCTGGGACGTGGTCCACATGGCCATTGCCTGGCAGCTGACGCGACCCTTCAAGGTGGTCCCGATCATCGGCGCCACGACGATGGACCAGCTGCGCCACCTGATTGCAGGCCTTGGTCGCGAACTGCCAGACGACCTGCGGCGCGAGATCGAGCGGCTGCACCGCCTCCATCCGTTACCCTATTGATGAAATCCGGCCGGTCTCTATCTTTCTGATGAAACTGGAAAACATGAGGGCCAGGCATGGCAGGCGATCCGTATGCAGCGCTCGGCGTGTCGCGCAACGCCAGCGCTGAAGACATCAAGAAAGCGTATCGACGCATTGCAAAGACCGATCATCCGGACCTGAACCAGGATCCGGCGGCGGTTGCGCGTTTCACGGCGGCCTCGGCCGCCTATGACCTGCTGAAGGACCCCGAGCAGCGTCGCCGCTTTGACGCGGGCGAGATCGACGATCAGGGTCAGCAGCAGGCCCCGCGCTGGCGCACGCGCCAGCATGCGGGTGCGGGCAATCCCTTTGGCGAAGGACCGCCGCACGGCGGGGGCGACCCGGACCTGTCGGACGTGTTCGCCGATCTTTTCGGCAACCGGCAGAGCGGACGCGGGGCGGGATTTGGCGGGTTCGGCAATTTTGGCGGCATGCGGGGCGATCAGCGCGGACAGGACGTGCGCTATCAGGTGAAGGTCGATTTCCTGACGGCGGCGCGCGGCGGGCGCACTCGGCTGACCATGCCGGAGGGCGGAACACTGGAAGTGGCGATACCCAAAGGCGCGCGTGACGGTCAGACGATCCGCCTGCGCGGCAAGGGTGCGCGGGGACTGGGACGGGGCGAGTCGGGCGACGCTTACTTGGAGATCAGCGTGGCCGACCACCCGTTGTTCCGGCGCGAGGGCGACGACATCCACCTGGTTCTGCCAATCACGCTGGACGAGGCGGTTCTGGGCGGCAAGGTTCAGGCACCCACCATCGACGGGCCGGTCAGCCTGACGATCCCCAAAGGCGCCACCTCAGGGCAGCGGTTGCGGTTGCGCGGGCGGGGCGTGAACGGAGGCGATCAGCATGTCGAATTGCGAATCGCCATGCCGTCCACGGTTGATCCCAGGCTGGCGGCGTTTTTCGAGGAATGGCGGCGCGAGAACCGTTACGACCCACGCGGTGGAATGGGCGCCTGATCCCGAAGAGCGGCACGTCGTCCGGGCAGTTGGGCCAGCACATTCCGCCGGTCGCCCGGAGGCATGGCGCCCCAGCGCGCAATTTCGTCAAGGCTGCGCAGGCAGCCGCCGCACCATCCTGATACGGGGTCGATGCGGCAAAGCTTGATGCAGGGGCTGTCACTCATGCCGATTGCATTGCCCCGTTCGCCCGCGGCTGCAATGGGAAAAAGACGGGCCGGGCAGAGCCCGGCCCGGTCGCTGCCGCTGGGCGCTGGCAGGAATCAGGCGCGGTCAAGGTAGCGCAGGCGGTCCAGCGCCCCTTGGAGAATATATCCGGCTGCGACCTGATCGATCACTTCGGCACGCCGCCTGCGCGAGGTGTCGGCCTCCAGCAGCGCCCTTTCCGCGGCCACGGTTGACAGGCGTTCGTCCCAGTAGGCGATGGGAAGGTCCGTCAGCCGGGTCAGGTTGCGGGCAAAGGCACGCGTCGATTGCGCCCGCGGTCCTTCCGAGCCGTCCATGTTGCGCGGCAAGCCCAGCACCAGCCCCACCAGCGAGCGGTCGGCCGCAATCCGCAGCAAGGCTTCGGCGTCCAGGGTGAACTTCTGTCTCCGGATCACCGTCAAGGGCGAGGCGACCTGCCGCATCCCGTCCGTAACAGCCACGCCAATCGTCTTGGTGCCCAGATCCAACCCGGCCAGCGCCCCGATGGCAGGCAATACGCCGGCGAAATCCTTGATGTCCTCGTGGATCATTCCGCGACCCCTGCGTTTTCGGCGGCATCGCGGATCACCGTCAGTGCCTCGGGCGTGGGGCCAAAGCGGGTCTGCGCCTCGTTCCAGATGGCGGCGGCCTGATCGGTTCGGCCAAGGACGCCAAGGGCGCCGATCAGCCGGGCCCACTCGTCAGGAGAGCCGCCTTCGGTCGCCAGCCGTTCCTGCAGGCCCGAGACCATGCCCTCGATCATCCGGGCGCGCTCGGCCGGGTCCATGTCTTCGGCGGCAGCCAAGGCATCCGCATCGGGACCGGGCGTTTCAGGCGAAGGTTCGATCGGGGGGACGTCGTCGGGCCGGCCCGCCAGCCAGGCCAATTCCTCGATCGCGCCCCGGATCGAGGGGATCCATGGCGCGTCAGGCGGGCCTTCTTCCAGAAGCCTGCTCCAGATCGGGAAGGCCTGGTCGGGTCGGCCGTTCTGGATCAGCAGCACGCCGCGCAGATAGCGGGCCTGTGGCTGGTCGCGGTCAAGGTCCAGGGTGCGGGTCAGCACGGCTTCGGCCTCGGGGGTGACGATGCCGCCCGCGGCCTCGATCATCAGGGAGGCCTGCTGCATCAGGTCCACGGCAGTTACCTGATCGCCCTTGAGCGCAACCACACGGTCCTGCGCCTGCCGCGCCCCGGGCAGGTTGCCCAGCCGAAGCTCGTGCGTGGCCAGCAGTTCTTGTCCGCGCTGATCGTCGGGATTGCGGGCCACCGCCTCGCGCAGTTGCTCGATCATGGCCAGATATTCGGGATCGGCCTTTGTCAGATCGGGCTGAGGGCGTGCCGGTGCGGCAGCCTCGGCCTCGGCCTGTGACGGCCGGTTGCGATAAGCGGCGTCGGCGGCGGCCACCCGTTCGTTCATCGGCATGTCCGGGGCGCCGGGAACGCCTTCGCGCAGGTATAGCGCCACACCCGCCCCGAGAACCGCCAGCAGAAAAAGGGCAGGCCAGGCGGCCGCCACGGGGCGGCGGACCGGGGTGGCCTGTGTCAGGCGCTTGTCCGCATCCAGCACCTTTCGCCCGATCTCGGCGCGCAGGCGCTCGGCATCGTCGGGGCGTATCACCCTGCGCTCCAGGTCACGATCGACCTCGCGCAGCTGGTCGCGGTATACGCGCAGGTCATAGGCGGCCGCGGGCTCGGTCCCGGCGCGGGCGCGCAGAACCGGCGACAGAATGACATAAGCGACGATTGCGGTCAGTCCCGCAGCCAGTATCCAGAACATCGGCATCCTCCGTTGGCCCCCTCCTATCGCGGATGCCGGCGAACCGGAAGCGTCGTGCCGTCGCGGCAGGGGCGGCGCAGGCGCGAGAACATGTCGCATTCGGACCATATCTGACGTATTGCAACGGTAAGGCCGATGCGCGTATCGACATGCTGCACCGAACCTTGACTTCGAGAGGCACTATGCCCGACGCCCGCCGATCCGGCCGATATTCCGTCTTCGCCATCGCCCGGGAGGCGCTGCGCCAGCATGCGGGCTGGTCACGGGCCTGGACCAGCCCCGAGCCGCGCGACCGCTACAAGGTGATCGTGGTGGGGGCGGGCGGTCACGGCCTGGCCACCGCCTATTACCTTGGCAAGAACTTTGGCATCACCGATGTCGCGGTGATCGAGAAGGGCTGGCTGGGCGGCGGGAACACCGGGCGGAACACGACGATCATCCGCTCGAACTATCTGCAGGACCCGTCGGCGGCGATCTATGACAAGTCGCTGAAGCTGTACGAGACGCTGTCGCAGGACCTGAACTACAACGTGATGTTCAGCCCGCGCGGCCTGATCATGCTGGCACAGACCGAACACGAGATCCGCGGCTACAAGCGCACCGTTTATGCCAACAACCTGCAGGGGGTCGCGACCGAATGGGTCGATCCGCAGCGGCTGAAGGAACTGGTGCCCATCATCAGCCTGGACGGGCCACGCTATCCCGTGCTGGGGGGCCTTTACCAGAAGCGTGGCGGCACGGCGCGCCATGACGCGGTGGCCTGGGGCTATGCCCGCGCTTGTTCCGACATGGGCATGCACATCATCCAGAACTGCGAGGTGACGGGGGTCGAGACTGCGGGCGGACAGGTCCGCGCCGTCAACACCTCCAAGGGCCGCATCGGCTGTGACAAGCTGGCCATCGTCGTTGCCGGCCATTCCAGCCAGCTGGCCGAGATGGCCGGCTTCCGCCTGCCCATCGAGAGCGTCGCCCTGCAGGCCCTGGTCAGCGAACCGATCAAGCCCTGCATGGATGTCGTCGTCATGGCCAACACGGTCCACGGCTATCTGTCGCAATCCGACAAGGGCGAAATGGTGATCGGCGGCGGCACCGACAGCTTCAACAACTTCACGCAGCGCGGGTCCTGGCACCATGTGGAGGAAACCGTCCGTGCCCTGATCGAAACCTTTCCGATGCTGTCGCGGCTGAAGATGCTGCGCCAATGGGGGGGCATCGTGGACATGACGGGGGACCGTTCCCCGATCCTGTCCGTCACGCCCGTCGGCGGGATCTTCGTCAACTGCGGATGGGGCACCGGCGGCTTCAAGGCGATCCCCGGCTCCGGCTGGGCCATGGCCGAACTGGTCGCCAAGGGGACGCCCGGTCCGCTGGCGGCCGATTTCGGGTTGAACCGCTTCCGTGAAGGGCGGTTCATCAACGAATCCGTGGCCGCCGGCGTGGCTCACTAAGCATGGTTCTGCTCATGGTTGTTTTTGCAGGAACCAGAAGCATTGTCCAAGAATTGTGCATGGGCAACCGCCTAGACCGAAAGGGTTTCCCATGGCTGACCGCAACAACAATGGCCTTTACTTCATCGTCGGCGGCATTGTCGTCGTCGTGGCGCTCTTGTTCTTCTTCATGTCGGGTGACAGCACCGGTACGGCCACGGTCGATTCCGACCCTGCCGTTGTGGACGGCGCACCGGCCGCTGGCGGCGACACCAATGTGGTCGTCGGTACCGATCCCGCGCCCGCAGCCCCCACGGTCGGTGTCGAGTCCGACACGCCCCCGGCTGCCGAACCGGTCACGCCGACCCCGGCCAACTGAGCCTGATCGTCGCAACGGGGCCGGACGATCCGGCTCTGGAGTGTATCAAGCAGGACAAGGGCATGACGCCCTTGTCCTGCGCCTGACACGGAAAACCGATCATCCTGCCCCCGCCGCACGGTTCCGCCGTTGCGGCTTTGCCCCATGCGCCCTTTGCCCCGATCTTGATGCAAGGAACAGCCGATGCTGACCCTGACCTGCCCTTATTGCGGCATTGTCGCCGAGGAAACGGAACTGCACCCGGGAGGCGAGGCGCATCTGCAGCGGATCGGCCCTTCGGGCACCGATGAGGCGTTCGAGGCCTATCTGTTCGCGCGCAAGAACGCCAAGGGCATCCATTTCGAACGCTGGCGTCACGCCTATGGCTGCGGCAAGTGGTTTCTGGCCGCCCGTTGCACCGCGACGCTGCAGGTGTTCGGCACCTATGAGGCCCAGACCAAGCATCCCCCGGCCGAGATCGTCGAGGCCATCCGCAAGAGCCGCCCTGACTGGCAACCTGACTGGACGTCCGCCGCAGAATGACCCGCACGCCCCCTTTCCGCCTGTCCAAGGGCGGTCGCCTGATCGACCGCGCCTTCCAGATCCCCTTCCGCTTTGACGGTCGCCACCTGCGCGGGCTGACGGGCGATACCCTGGCTTCGGCCTTGCTGGCCAACGGCCAGATGCTGATGGGACGATCCTTCAAGTATCACCGCCCGCGCGGCCCCGTCGCCTCGGGTGCCGAAGAGCCCAACGCCCTGCTGGGCCTGGGCCAAGGCGGGCGGTTCGAGCCGAACCAGCGTGCCACCACCACCCCCTTGGTGCATGGCATGATCACGCGCAGCCAGAACTGCTGGCCGTCGCTGGACGCGGATGTGGGGGCCGTGAACAACTGGCTGTCGCCGGTCTTTCCTGCGGGCTTCTACTACAAGACCTTCATCCACCCGCGCCCCTTCTGGAAGCATCTGTTCGAACCGATCATCCGCCGCAGCGCGGGGCTGGGCCGCGCGCCGACCGATCCCGATCCCGATCGCTATGAACAGGCTTACGGCTTTGCCGATACGGTCGTGGTGGGCGGCGGCATCGCCGGCCTGACCGCCGCGCGCGACGCGGCGCAAGCGGGTCAGCGTGTCCTGGTGCTGGAACAGGAGGGGCTCTGGGGCGGGCGTACACCGGTCGATCACGAAGGGGGGCAGGGGGCCATCGATGCCCTGCTGTCCGACCTGCGGGGGCGCAGCAACGTCACTCTGCGCCGCAACACGATGGTGACAGGGCTTTACGATCATGGTTATCTGATCGCGCGCGAGGCGCTGGCCGATCATGATCCGAACCAAGGCATCCCCCGCCAGCGCCTGTGGCGCATCCGCGCGGGCCGGGTCATCGCCGCGACGGGCGCGCTGGAGCGTCCTCTGGCCTTCGCCTGCAACGACGTGCCGGGGGTCATGCTGGCATCCGCTGTGCGGGACTTCATCACCAATCATGGCGTGGCACCCGGTCAGCGCATCGTGGTGGTCACGAACAATGACGACGCTTATCGCACGGCGCTGACGGCGCTTGCGGCGGGACTGGATGTTCCCGCCATCTTGGACGCACGTCCCGTTGCCGATGGCGATCTGCCCCGCGCCGCCCGTGCGGCCGGGATCACCGTCCTGAACGACGCGGGCATCGCGAAGGTCAAGGGACATCGCCATGTCGACGGCGTGGCCCTTTGCGTCCAGTCAGGCGAAGGAAAGGTCATGGACAACATCGACTGCGATGTCGTCGCCATGTCGGGCGGTTGGTCGCCCGTGGTCCACCTTTACAGCCATTGCGGCGGCAAGCTGGCCTGGGACGAGGAGCAGGCCATGTTCCGTCCCGACCCGGACCGACCGCCCCTTGGTGCCGACGGCACCGGCAACGTGACGGCCATCGGCGCCGCCAATGGCGATCTGCGCTGCGCCGGCGATCTGGAGCGGGACGAGGGCGCGACCATGCCGGTCTGGGTCATGCCCGCCCGCGCGCCCTACAAGCTGCGCGCCAAGATGTGGCTGGATTTCCAGAACGACGTAAAGGTCACCGATGTCGAACTGGCGGCGCGCGAAGGCTATGCCTCGGTCGAACATACCAAGCGTTATACGACCCTTGGCATGGCAACGGATCAGGGCAAGCTGAGCAACATCAACGGACTGGCGGTCCTGTCGAACGCGCTGAACCAGCCGATCCACGCCACTGGCACCACGACTTTCCGCCCACCCTATACGCCGCTGACACTGGCCACCATTGCGGCCGAGGCCAAGGGCGATGCGTTCCAGCCCCTGCGCAAGACGCCTATGCACAGCTGGCACGAGGCCCATGGCGCCAGCTTCGAGCCCGTCGGCCAGTGGCGGCGTCCTTATGCCTATCCGCGCGGGGGCGAGGATCGGCACGCCGCCGTCAACCGGGAAATTCTGGCGGTGCGCAAGGGCGTGGGCACGCTGGACGCATCGACCCTGGGCAAGATCCTGGTCAAGGGGCCGGATGCCGGGCGCTTCCTTGACATGCTGTATACCAACATGATGTCCACGCTGCCGGTCGGGAAATGCCGTTATGGCCTGATGTGCAACGAGAACGGCTTTCTGATGGATGACGGTGTCGTGGCGCGGCTGGCCGACGACACATGGCTGTGCCACACCACGACCGGGGGCGCCGATCGTATCCACGGCCATATGGAAGACTGGCTGCAATGCGAATGGTGGGACTGGCAGGTTTATACCGCCAACCTGACCGAGCAGTTTGCCCAGATCGCCGTTGCCGGGCCCCAGGCTCGGGCGCTGCTGGAACGTCTGGGCGGCAGCATCGATCTGTCCCAAGCCGCGCTGCCCTTCATGCAATGGGCCGAGGGTGACATCGCCGGCATTCCCGCGCGCATCTTCCGCATCAGCTTTTCGGGCGAGCTCAGCTACGAGATCGCCGTTCCCGCGAACCGCGGGCTGGAACTGTGGGAGCGCCTGCATGACGCGGGCCGCGATCTGGGCGTCACCCCTTACGGAACCGAGGCCATGCACGTGATGCGGGCCGAAAAGGGCTTCATCATGATCGGGGACGAGACCGACGGCACCATCATCCCGCAGGATCTGGGGCTCGATTGGGCGATCTCGAAGAAAAAGGCCGACTATATCGGCAAGCGCGCTCAACGCCGCACCCACATGACCGATGGCAAGCGGTGGAAGCTGGTGGGACTGGAAAGCTTGGATGGCCGGGTTCTGCCAGATGGCGCCTATGCCGTGGCCGAGGGCGTGAATGCCAATGGTCAGCGCAAGGTGCAGGGGCGCGTCACCTCCAGCTATCATTCGCCGACGCTGGGCCGGCCTATTGCCATGGGGCTGGTGCAGCACGGTCCGGCCCGGATGGGGCAGGTGCTGGAGTTCCCGATGCCCTCGGGCGAGGTGATGAAGGCGCGGATCACCGATCCGGTCTTTTACGACAAGGAAGGAAGCCGTCTGAATGGCTGAAGCACTGGCCACCATTGCCCGCCGCACGGATTTGGGCATGATCACCATCCGCGCGGACCTGTCACGCGCGGGCGACGCCCTGGCCGAGGCTGCGGGCCTTGCCATCCCCGACCCGACCCGCATCGTGACCGACGGCAGCCGCAGCCTGGGCTGGATGTCGCCGGACGAGCTGCTGTTGCTGTTGCCGGTCACCGAGGTGGATGCGGCACGGGAGGATCTGCAGCAGGCCCTGACGAGCGAGCATGGGCTTGTTGTCGACATGTCGGATGCCCGCGCCGTGTTCGACGTGACGGGGCCGCATGCCGCTGACGTCATTGCCAAGCTGGCACCCGTCGATTCCGGCGCGTTGCCGGATGAACACCTGCGCCGCACGCGGCTGGCCCAGACGGCGGCGGCGATCTGGCGGATCCCGGGCGGGTTCCGGGTCATCGGTTTCCGCTCGACTGCGGATTATCTTGCGCTGATCCTGACAAACGCCGCCATTCCCGGCAGTCAGCTGGCTCCGCGCTGAGCTTGGCGTATCGGGTTCCGGGGCGGGGCAGGACGCCCCTGTCCGGAACCTGTCCCCACCCCTTGCGTTGGACAGGCGAATGCGCGACCGTGCGCCCGGCTCGCAGTCACAACCGTCTTGAAAGGACAGGAAAATGGCCTTCACCCTTCCCGATCTTCCTTATTCGCACGATGCTCTGGAAGCCGGTGGAATGTCCCGCGAAACGCTGGAATTCCACCATGACAAGCACCACAACGCTTATGTCACAAAGCTGAACGAACTGGTCCAGGGCACCGAATGGGACGGCCAGTCGCTGGAAGACATCGTCAAGGGCACCTATCAGAAGGGCGCCGTGGCGCAGAACGGCATCTTCAACAATGCCAGCCAGCATTGGAACCACGCCCAGTTCTGGGAAATGATGGGCCCGAACCCCGGCGCCATGCCTTCGGAACTGGAATCGGCCATCGCCGACAGCTTCGGCTCGGTCGATGACTTCAAGAAGAAGTTCACCGAGGCTGGCGTTGGTCAGTTCGGTTCGGGCTGGGCCTGGCTGGTCAAGAACGCCGATGGCGGTCTCGAGATCACCAAGACCGAGAACGGTGTGAACCCGCTGTGCTTTGGCCAGACCGCGCTTCTGGGCTGCGACGTGTGGGAACACAGCTACTACATCGACTTCCGCAATGCGCGTCCGAAGTATCTGGAAAACTTCTTGGACAACCTGGTGAACTGGGAAAACGTCGCGTCGCGTATGTGATCCGACAACCCTTGCATCCGGAGGCCTGCCGCGCGATCGGCAGGCCTTTTTCATGCGCGGCTCCGTGATGGCGTAACATGTGCCGTGGCATTGGCTTTTCCGCACGTGCCGTTGTATGACCACGCAAACGAAAGACAGATCGGACAAAGGCGGCCATGGCCAACCAGAACGACAGCTTCATCGACGAGGTTACCGAGGAACTGCGCCGCGACCGGCTTTACGGCGCCTTTCGCCGCTATGGCTGGATCGGCATTCTGGTGATCCTGCTGATCGTGGGTGGCGCGGCTTGGCGGGAATACAGCCGCGCGCAGGACCGTGCCGCGGCGGAGGCCTGGGGAGACGCCGTTCTTGCGGCCGAAGCTGCGAATGACCCTGCGGCGCTTGATGCCGTAGATGCGCGCGGTTCGGCCGGGCGCAAGGCCTTGTCTGCCCTTCTGGCGGCCGGTGCCCATGACGCGGCGGGCAATGATGCCGCCGCCGCCGAAGCCTTGCGGGCCGTGGCGGCCGACACGTCGGAAACCCCCGTGTTGCGCGAACTGGCGGAACTCAAGCTGGTGATGCTGCAGGGCCAGCAGATGGATGCATCCGAACGCGATGCCATCCTGACGCGCTTGTCGCGGGCCGGCGCGCCTTTCGAGTTGTTGGCGTTGGAGCAAAAGGCCGTTGCGCTGGTCGAGGCCGGCCGGTCGGAGGATGCGGTGACGCTGATCCGCCAGATCCAGCAAAAGGACGGGCAGAGCGAGGCCTTGCGTCGCCGCCTGTCCGAGATGATGATCGCCTTGGGCGTCGAGCCTGAACCTGCCGACCTGCCGTCCGGTGCGGCGACTGCGACGAATTGATGCGACTGACGAGGGAGAGGCAGGGATGACCGCCACGCTGCGACTGACCTTGGTGATAGCTGCCGGCCTGAGCCTTGCCGCCTGCGGAGATCGCGAGGTCATCCTGCCCGGAGAGCGCCTGGACCCGCTAGCCGTCACCTCCCCCGACGGCCCCGCGGTCGAGGGGTTGGCTGGTGTCAGCAGCACGACCCTGTCACTGACCGCGCCCGTGCCCAATGCCGAATGGACCCAGCGTGCCGGCAATCCGGCCCATGCGCCGGGGCATGTCGCCTTGGGCAGCCTGTCAGGGCGGATCTGGTCGGCCCCCATTGGGCAGTCGGAAACACGCGGCCATCGCATCACCGCCGATCCTGTTGTCGCGGCAGGTCGCATCTTTACACAGGACAGTCGTGCGCGCGTGACGGCCACCGGCCTGAATGGCGGGCGCGCCTGGTCCACCGACATCACCCCTCCGCTGGAAAACCCGGACAGCGCGTCGGGCGGTGGTCTGGCCTATGAAGGCGGACGCGTCTTTGCCACCACGGGCTTTGGCGAACTGGTCGCGCTGGATGCGGTGTCGGGCGCAGTCCTGTGGCGGCAGCGCGTGGACGCGCCCATCAGTGGTGGTCCTGCGGTGCAGGATGGCGTGGTTTATGTGGCCGCGCGCAATTCCGTCGGCTGGGCCGTGCGGGCCAGTGACGGGCGGGTGCTGTGGCAAACGTCGGGAACGCCGTCGAACTCGGGGGTCATGGGCGCATCGGTTCCTGCGGTGCAGGGCGGGACGGTCATGTTTCCCTTTTCGTCCGGGCAGATGCTGGCGGTGGACCGCGAAAGCGGCCTGACGAACTGGGCAAGTCAGATCGCAGGCACCCGGCCGGGCCGCAGCATCGCGGTGATCCGTGACGTGACGGGGGATCCGGTTATTTCAGGCAGCCGCGTTTACGCGGGAACCTCGTCCGGGCGGATCGAGGCGGTGGACATGGAAACCGGCTTGCAGGACTGGATGGCACGCGACGGTGCCAACGGACCGGTGGTGGTTGCGGGCGGATCGGTCTTTGCCGTGAACGACCAGGCCGAACTGGTCCGGCTGGACGCGGCAACCGGCGGCGTGATCTGGCGCCAGGCCATGCCCTATTACACGACCGACCGTGTGCGGCGCCAAAGCGGCATTCATGCGCATTATGGTCCTGTCCTGGCCGGAGGACGGTTGCATGTCGCGTCAAGCGATGGCATGTTGCGCAGCTTCGATCCCGCCTCCGGCGCGCTGGTCGGTCAGGTGCAGATCCCCGGTGGGGCAGCCTCGGCCCCGGTGGTTGCCGGTCAAACCCTTTACGTCGTTGCGCGCAACGGCCAGTTGCATGCGTTCAGATGACCTTCACACTCGCCATCGTCGGACGGCCCAATGTCGGCAAGTCCACCCTGTTCAACCGTCTGGTCGGCAAGAAGCTGGCGCTGGTCGATGACCAGCCCGGCGTGACTCGCGATATCCGCGAGGGCGCGGGCCGCCTTGGCGACCTGCGTTTCGTGGTCATAGACAGTGCCGGCCTGGAGATGGCCGAGGACGACAGCCTGCAGGGCCGCATGCGCCGCCTGACCGAGCGTGCGGTGGACGAATCCGACATCTGCCTGTTCGTGGTCGATGCCCGTATCGGCATCACTGCCGCCGACGAGTATTTCGCCGAGATCCTGCGCCGCCGTGCCAAGCATGTCATCGTCGCAGCCAACAAGGCCGAAGGCCGTGCAGGCGAGGCCGGCGCGATGGAGGCCTATGCCTTGGGCCTGGGCGAACCCATCCGCATCTCGGCCGAGCATGGCGAAGGGATGGACGATCTGTATCGTCTGCTGGTGCCGCTGTCGGATGCGATCGAGGCCGAACGTCCCGCCCCCATCGAGGCTGCGGTCGACGTGGATGTCTCGGACGAGGATGCCGAATCGGGTGAAGGCGAGGAAGACTGGCGCCCCTCCGAGGCGCGTCCGCTGCAACTGGCGGTGATCGGCCGGCCGAACGCGGGCAAGTCGACCTTGATCAACAAGATCATCGGTCAGGATCGCCTGCTGACCGGCCCCGAGGCCGGGATCACGCGCGATTCGATCAGCGTCACCACCGAGTTCATGGGCACACCCATGCGGATCTTTGACACTGCGGGCATGCGCAAGCGCGCCAAGGTTGTCGAGAAACTGGAAAAGCTGTCGGTTGCCGACGGGTTGCGGGCCGTGCGCTTTGCCGAGGTCGTCGTGGTCCTGCTGGATGTCGAGATCCCGTTCGAGACGCAGGACCTGCGGATCGCGGATTTTGCGGAAACCGAAGGGCGCGCCGTCGTAGTCGCCGTGAACAAATGGGACACGGAAGACGACAAGTCCCACAAGCTGAACGAAATGCGCGCCAGCTTTGAAAAGCTGCTGCCGCAATTGCGGGGCGCGCCTCTGGTGACCGTTTCGGCCAAGACCGGCAAGGGCCTGGATCGCCTGCACAACGCGATCCTGAAGGCACATGAGGTCTGGAACCGTCGTGTGTCCACGGCGCGATTGAACCAGTGGCTGGGCGCGATGACGGAAAGCCACCCGCCCCCCGCCCCGGGCGGGCGCCGGATCCGCCTGCGCTACATGACGCAGGTCAAGACGCGGCCGCCGGCGTTCATCGTCAAGGCAACCCATACCGACAAGATCCCCGACAGCTATCAGCGTTACCTGATCAACGGGCTGCGCACGGACTTTGACATGCCGGGCACGCCTATCCGGTTGTTCTTCCGCGACCAGGGGGGCGACAACCCGTACAAGGCCAAGGCCAGCAAGATCGTGCAGTCGGGCGCCCTGTCCAAGCACAAGCACCGTCAGAAGCCGAAGGGCAGCTGAGCCTCAGCTGGCAGCGCGGACCAGCACCGCGGCCATTCCGGCAATGCCGATGATCGCCGCCAACGCGATCATCGGATCACTTCCCATGGTGGTCACGGCAATGCCGCAAAAGGCCCAGATCAGCGCTGTCGAGTAGCCGATGCTGGGACCGATCCAGACCTGCGCCGCCATGCCGATGGCGGCACCGGGCAGGATTGCCAGGGCGGACAGCGCCTGAACAGGCAACGACAGCGTGGCCGCGGCCAGACCGGCCAGCGCTGCTGAAAACACCGCTGTCGCCCAACCCGCAAAAAATCCGATGGCGGGTCGTTGGCGTCCCGCACCTTGACGGGCGGCAAGAATGGCGATCGCGGCGGTCAAGGCGCTGCCGATCACAAGCCATCCGGGCCGGTGCGCGAAAAGCCAGGGCCCGAGCGCGGCCCCCACCATCGCAAGGCTGAAGGTCGGCCAGATCAGGGAACGCCCGTTACGGGCAGGCTCCTTGTCCGTGGGATCGATCCATTGGCCGGCAGCATCCAACAGGACCAGCGTCCAGATGGTCAGCAGCAGCGACCACATCAGCCAGTTGGAGGGATCCAGATAAAGATGAGGGATCGCCATGACGCGGTTCGGGTCGGGCTGCAGCGGCAGGGGCAGCAAGGGACCGAATTCATGGACGGGTTGGCTGGAGGTGACGGGACGCGTGGAAAACCGCAGGCCCGCCATCACGAAGATGGCTGAGGCCAAGGTTTGCAGAAGGATGCCGAGCCGCGTCATTCAGCGGAACGCGTTCCGGCCTCGGCCAGTTTCGCGGCAATGCAGCGGATCGGCGTTTTGCCCTCAGGCCAAGGTGCCGTCGGCTGTCAGCCGCGTTGCACCCCCCAGATAGCTGTGCAGCGCCGTCGGCAACAGGACCGAGCCGTCCGCCTGCTGTCCATTTTCCAGCACCGCAATCAATGTGCGTCCCACCGCAAGGCCCGAGCCGTTCAGCGTGTGCACGAATTCAGGCTTGCCGCCGCCTCCGGGACGATAACGCGCGTTCATCCGCCGCGCCTGATAATCGCCGCAATAGCTGACGCTGCTGATTTCGCGATAACGGTCCTGTCCAGGCAGCCAGACCTCCAGGTCATGGGTGATGCGGGCGCCCGCCCCCATGTCTCCGGAGCAAAGGATCATCGTGCGATAAGGCAGCTCCAGCGCCTCCAGCACCGCCTCGGCGCAGCGGGTCATGCGGTCATGTTCGGCAAGTCCGGTTTCCGCGTCGGTGATCGACACCATCTCGACCTTTTCGAACTGGTGCTGGCGCAGCATGCCGGTCGTGTCGCGGCCCGCGCTGCCCGCTTCCGAGCGGAAGCACTGGCTGTGGGCGACCATGCGGCGGGGCAGGCTGGCGTGATCGACCAAGTCGCCGTTGACGGTGTTGGTCAGCGTCACCTCGGCCGTCGGGATCAGCCACCACCCTTCGCGGGTCTGATAGCTGTCCTCGCCGAATTTCGGCAGCTGACCGGTCCCCAGCATCATGTCCTCCAGCACCAGGACCGGTGTCCAGGTTTCCTGAAGGCCGTGGCGATCGACGTGCAGGTCGACCATGAACTGCGCCAGTGCACGGTGCAGACGTGCGACCCCGTTCTTGAGGACGACGAAGCGGCTGCCGGACAGCTTGGCGCCCGTTTCGAAATCCATGCCCGGCCTGACACCCGCAATCTCGAAATGTTCGACAGGGGGAAAGTCGAGTTGGCGGGGGGTGCCCCACCGGCGCAGCTCGACATTGTCATTCTCGTCCTTGCCGTCAGGGACGCGGTCCAGCGGCAGGTTCGGAATGCCCAGCAGCAGGTCGCGCAACTGGCTGTCCAGTTCGGCCGCCTCGGCCTGCATGCGTGCCACGTCGGACTTCTTTTCGGCCACCAGCGCGCGCAAACGCTCGAACTCGGCATCGTTGCCACTGGCCTTGGCGGCACCCACATCCTTGCTGGCGCGGTTCTGTTCGGCCTGTGCGGTTTCGGCTGTGCCGATACGGGACCGGCGCTCGCTGTCCAGCGACAGGATCTGCGCGGTCAGCCCGGACAGACCGCGCCGGTTCAGGGCCTGTTCGAACGCGTCAGGGTTCTCTCGGATCGCACGGATGTCATGCATGGGCGCACCTTCGCGGCAAATGGATCGCTGCCTGCCTAGCGCAAGCCTCTTGCGTGCGAAAGCCCGCGCTCCTGCAAATGTCGGGGCCTGTTACGGCAGGGTCGCAGGCAGGATCAGCCCCGCCCGCCGCATCATGTCCTCCAGCACCGGATAGAAATGCCGCGCGCCCACATAGCCTTCGACGCGCCCGATCTCGGTGCCGTGGTCCATCAGGATGAAGCTGGGTGTCAACCGGGGGCGGCGCGAAAAGACGAGGCCGTCCGGAAAAGGGCCGGCCAGATCGACCTCGACCAGCGGCGCCACGTGCCCGGCCGGCGAGGCGGCAAAGCCGGGCCCGATCTCTTTGCGCCACATGCGGCAGTAGTAGCAGCCGGGTGTGGTGATCATCACCAGTTGCAAGGGCCGGGCGGTCCAGTCCAGACGCAGATCCGCCGCCCTTGCCAGACCCGGCAAGGCCAGCGCGGCTGCCCCGGCCAGCAGCAGCCTGCGGCGACAAAGATCCGGTCCGGGCGAAAACATCAACAGTCCTCCTGTGGATCTGACCACAGGTAGGTGGCCGGTCATCGGCAGACAAGCACGTGGTCTTGCCGCCATGCGGCCGCTGGTCCAATCTGCGCGGGCAGCAACGGCCCCGGGACGGCAACGCCAACTGATGGACGATCTTCTGATACCACTGACGCAGGGGGACCGGCGTGCCCTGTCGCGCGCCATTACCCTGGTCGAATCCACTCGGCCCGACCATCGGGCGCGGGCGCAGGCACTGATTGCCGCGCTGCCGGACCGGCAGGCCCTGCGCATCGGGCTGTCGGGAACGCCGGGCGTCGGCAAGTCGACCTTTATAGAGGCCTTCGGCACCAAGCTGACGGGGCAGGGGCTGCGGGTGGCCGTTCTGGCGGTGGACCCTTCCTCGGCACGGTCGGGGGGCTCGATCCTGGGGGACAAGACGCGGATGGAGTTGTTGTCGCGCGATCCGCGCGCCTTTATCCGCCCGACGCCGTCCAGTGCGCAACTCGGGGGCGTCGCCCGCCGCACGCGCGAGGCGATCCGCCTGTGCGAGGCGTCGGGCCATGACATCATTCTGATCGAGACGGTGGGCGTCGGTCAGTCCGAAACACTGGTCGCACAAATGTCCGACCTGTTCGTACTGCTCCTGGCCCCCGCCGGGGGAGACGAGTTGCAGGGCGTCAAGCGGGGCATCATGGAGATGGCCGACCTGATCCTGGTCAACAAGGCGGATGGCGACCTGCTGTCCACGGCCCGGCGCACTGTTTCGGATTACGCCGGTGCCCTGCGCCTGCTGCGCAAGCGGCCCCAGGACCCTGACGGTTTTCCCAAGGCGCTGCCCGTGTCGGCCGTGTCGGGGGCGGGCCTTGACGATGCCTGGCAGCAGATGCAGGCGTTGATCCGGTGGCGCAGGGAGCACGGGCATTTCGACCGCAACCGGTCCGAGCAGGCGCGCGACTGGTTCCTGTCCGAACTGCGCGCGGGGCTTCTGGCACAGCTGGATCGCCCAAAGGTGCGCGCGCGTCTGGAGGATATGGGGCACAGTGTTGCGGCCGGGGATCTTGCGCCGGGACTGGCGGCGCAGCAGGTGCTGGACTGGCTCCAAGGGAACGCAAAAGCGGATTAGATGCCCGTTTTTGG
>NZ_JBKGUN010000058.1:0-4101 GCF_046462195.1 Paracoccus sp. (in: a-proteobacteria)
CCTGTTGTACAGGGTCTTGTGGGGGCCATGGACTGCTGGCGCATCCTGCCACCGAAGACCGTATCGCCTGACGTAGATGATGCCGCTCAGAACCTTGCAGTCGTCGGATCGGGGGCGCCTTCGGACCTTGGGAAAGAACGGCTGAATGCGTCGCATCTGCTGTGGGCTCAGCCAGAAGTGTTTCTGCTCTCTGTTGCTCATGGCCTGCTTATTTGCCTCAACCGGCTGCACAACAACGCAAATTTATAGGGACTGATCCTAGTCGAGTTGCGGCGAAAGCTGCGGGTGCTATGGTGGGGGAAGGCTGGCACAAGGGCTGAGCCATCTCGGAGCCCGTGAAGATGGCACACAAAGGTCAAACGCAGATGACCTTTCACCGTGGCACTGCTGCGGAGGACGGGACTATAGTGGCTCCGAGACGGCTCCAAGGGCCGACACTCCGCGATGTTGCAACTGCGGCAGGTGTTTCCGTTGCTGCGGTGTCCAAAGCCCTGAACCAGCGTGGAGGGGTGAGCGCCCGAAGCCGACAGCATGTCCTGAAAGCTGCTGAGGAACTTGGCTATCTCGACCGCAGTGCGAAAGGGCAACTTGGACAGATCAGTTGCGCGGCCTTGATCACACTTGGACGGATGGTCAGCAACGATGCTGTCTATCATGGGATAGTCGAAGGCATTCTTCAGCAGGCCGAGGCAAAGGGCATCAAGATCATCGCCCAGATGGTCGATGAAGAGCCGCAGCCTCGGACGCCCGATCTACCGTCCGAGGCCGACGCCGCGATCATGATGGGTATTGACTACCCGCAGCTTCTGACAAAGGTCACCGCTTCAGGGCTGCCCGCCATCATTGTCAACGGCATGGACCGTCGGATGCTCATTCCAAGTGTGTCACCCGACTATTGCTTTGGCGGATGGGCCGCGACTCGGCATCTCATTGACCTCGGGCACCGTGAAATCGTGCACGTCACGCATGGGTACCGCGAGTCAATCCGCCGCCAGCTGGAAGGCTTCTGTGATGCGCTGGCAGAGGCGGGCATCGTATACGATCCCGACATCCAGTTGCTGGATCTTGGCTCGCCGGCTCGCTTTGGGATCGAAGCGAGAGGCGTGGTTGAAGAATATCTGAAGCGATGCAGCCGGCGACCCACAGCTTTCGTCTGCGTATCCGATGCGGTTGCACTTGGTGCGGTCCAAGCGATCCAGAACTGCGGCCTGTCGGTACCTGATGACATCTCGGTCGTCGGATTTGACGGTCTTCCTATCGGAGCGCATTCCTTCTCTTCACTCACCAGCATGCATGTTGACCAGCGCCATCTGGGCACGAACGCGATCGATATCCTGATCGAGTTTGCCGCAAACGGCGGCCCGGTTCGCCGCATCGGCCTCGGAGTCGAACTCGTCGTCAGGCAGTCGATCAGCACGCTTGCAGCCTGATCAAACAGCCTTGGCACTGACGAAGCGCGCCTCCTAGTTGTGCTCGGCCTCTCTCCGATAAGAGATCAACTGGTCGATGACCTCCCGCGTCTTGATCAGATCAGACAGATCAACCATCAGCGGGATTTTCCCTTCCAGCGCGTCCAGAAATGCTGTGAGAAGCGCGAGATGGTCGGCATGATCGAACGCCATGGGATCGGCCTCGCCCCCGCTGCTTCCCGCATCCAGCGAAGCCTCAGAACGACCGTTGTGGTAGAAGACTTGCAGGCTCTGCCCGTCGAGGCGGATCGTTGCGTGTTCAAAGATCAGGGCCACCGTCTCGGGCAGTCCCGGATAGCAGGCGGTCGTCGCCATGATGGTGCCGGGAGCGGCATCCGGGCCAAACTCTGCCAGCGCGCAGACCATGTCCTCTGCTTCCATGGAATGAAGCGGACTTGTGCCCACCTGCGCAGCCTTGATCTTTACCTCCCCGCAGAGTGCCCGCAGCACGTCCAGCGTGTGGATCGCCTGTGTCAGAAGCACGCCCCCGCCGTCGCGGGCCAAACTGCCCCGCCCCTGCTCGTTGTAGTAGGATTGGGGCCGCCACCAAGGGATGAGGCAGTTCGCGCCGCAGAGCCTGCCCAGGCTCTGCGAAGCGATGATCGCGCCAGCCGCACGCACCGTTGGCCTGAACCGGTGCTGTAAGACCGGAGCAGCCAGCAGCCCCTTTGCAGCAGCGATATCGGCCAAAAACCGGGTGTCATCCGTGATCAACCCCGCCGGTTTCTCGATGAGGAGGTGCTTGCCAGCCGACAAAATGCGTTCGCCCAGACTGCGATGACTGTCCGGAGGGGTCAGCAGGATGACGGCATCTACGGAAGGATCTAAAATCGCACCATCCAGATCATCAGTCGCCCCGAAACCATAATGCTTCTGAAACGCATCCCGGCGCGCAGCGCTTCGCGTTACGACATGAGAAAGTTCCGCCCGGTGCTCAAGCGCCGCCAAGCTGGCCATATGAGGGCCGATGGCCATTCCGACGCCGATGATGACAAGTTTCTTCAATTGCTTTCCCCTGATAGGCAGCTGGATAGGAAGGACTTGAAGAGAAGGACAAATGCCAAAGATGCCGCTTTAGTTGACACTGCAAACATGACACACCCAATGCTGTGATGTTTGCCAAAATGTACAGGCTCACTTATCGGGCTCACTGTTATGCGCCAATCGATAACCAACTGGCCACAGGCTTCACAGGAGAAGTCATGATTTGACATATCGTACTCATCAAGTTCAAGCCTGATACAGGCGATACCGAAATTGCTGAAATCTTCTTTAAGCTGTCTTCGTTAACCGAAGGGCTCCACGGGGCGCATGGTTTCACCGGAGGGCGCTCAAGAAGTCCTGAGCAAATAGAGCGAGGATACCTGTACGCCTTCGTCGTCGATTTCGACGGTTGGCCGGATTTGAAAGCTTATGCCGATCACCCTGAGCATCAGACACTTAGCTCACAAATCATCGATTGCGCTATTGGTGGAATGGACGGCATCATCATGCTCGACTTGGAAGTTTAGCGGTTGATTTCTGCCCGGAACGGAGCCGGTCAGGCAATCTACCAGCCAATCGAAGGACCGAGATGCCGCTCTTTCTCAAGGTCGTTTCACAGACTGCAGATGACCTGTTATAGGACAGACGTTGACAGTGACTGCATCCCTCTTCATGTTTCCGCGCATGTCATCGGGGGTGCTCCGGATCTGGGGCTGAGATGCGCGACAGCCGCGCGAACCCTTCACAGCTGATCCGGGTAATGCCGGCGGAGCGAGGTTACCATGTTCATTGGCGCGCAAGTGTCGCTTTATCCCATGACATCGGATTTTGTCGGGGTTATTCTCTCCAGTCTTGAAGCCCTTCACCCTTACCGGGAAAGGCTCCGCATCGAGACCGACGACATCTCGACCCTGATGGTTGGCGCGCCAGAGCCGCTGTTCGGTGCACTGCGCGACCTTTTTGCTCGCGCGGCGCAGGATCCGGCGCATGTGACGATGCATGCGACCATCTCGCGCGGCTGCCCTGGAGAACCGGACGATCCGACGTGCCGCTGCGAGACATTGAGCCGTGCCCAGGACCAGACACTGTCCGACAGGCAGGCACTGGCGCTGCAGGCGGTGCGGGAGGCGCCGGTTCTGGGTGTTTCGATCGATGTGCAGTTCTCGCTTTATGTGTTGGGGCAGGATCGGCACATGGACGAGATCTATGGATGCATCGATTTCCTGAAGAACTCCGGCACCTTCCTCAAGTCCAAGAACTTTTGTACCCGTCTGCGCGGCGATGCAGGCGCAGTCTTCGAGACCCTGCGGCAGGCTTTCCTGCGCTTCGGTCCCGCCGAGGGGCATGTGACCATTGATCTGACGGCATCAGCGAACAGCCCCAGTACGCGTTGATCCTGCGGACAGGTCATCATCATGCTGTCGCGCGTCCTGCCGCCGCTCATTCTGGCCGCCTGCCTTCTGGCAGGGTGGGAAGCCTATTGCCACTTAGCAGAAGTGTCGCCCATGATCTTGCCGGCCCCTTCCGGCGTGATCCGAGCGCTGGTCCTGAACGGCGCCGAGATCGGCGGTCATGCCCTGTCCACCCTGTCGGTGGCGACACTGGGCTTTTCGCTTTCCATCTGCTTTGCCTTCGCAACATCAGTGGC
>NZ_JBKGUN010000059.1:0-20132 GCF_046462195.1 Paracoccus sp. (in: a-proteobacteria)
GAGCGTCATCTCCGATGATGAGCGGCCTTTCGTGGTCTATAGCGACGAGGAGAGCGCGTCGGAGACGGAAGCGGAGCGCCGGCAGAGCGCGGTAGGCGGCCGCTGATGGGGGCCGCCCTGGCCGAGCCCTTCAGCTACGGCTACATGGTCAACGCCATGTGGGTGAGCGCGCTGGTGGGCGCAGTCTGCGCCTTTCTGTCCGCCTATCTGATGCTGAAGGGCTGGAGCCTGATCGGCGATGCCTTGTCGCATTCCATCGTGCCGGGCGTGGCGGGGGCCTATATGCTGGGCCTGCCCTTTGCACTGGGCGCCTTTCTGTCGGGCGGACTGGCGGCCCTGACGATGCTGTTCCTGAACAACCGGACGGGACTCAAGCAGGATGCAATCATCGGGCTGATCTTTACCGGCTTTTTCGGGATCGGCCTTTTCATGATCTCGCTGAACCCGGTCGCGGTCGATCTTCAAGCGATCACCATGGGCAACATCCTGGCCATCGCGCCGGGCGACGTGCTGCAGCTGGTGTTGATCTCGGGCGTGTCGCTGGTCATCCTGGGCCTCAAGTGGCGCGACCTGATGGTGGTGTTCTTTGACGAAACCCACGCCCGCACCATCGGCCTGCGCCCGCAACGGATGAAGGCTCTGTTCTTCACGCTGCTGGCCGCATCGACCGTCGCGGCGATGCAGACGGTGGGGGCGTTTCTGGTGATTGCGCTGGTCGTGACACCCGGGGCCACGGCCTATCTGCTGACCGACCGGTTTCCGCGCCTGATTGTCATTTCGGTCCTGATCGGCACGCTGACTTCGGCTGTCGGCGCATATGCCAGCTTCTTTCTGGACGGAGCGACGGGCGGCATCATCGTGACCCTGCAGACCGTCCTCTTCCTTGCGGCCTTTGTCTTCGCCCCGACCCACGGGTTGCGCGCCGCACGCCGCCGCGCCCGCGCGGCGATCAGGGGGCCGGCATGAACGCGCTGGTTTTGCCTTTCACCTATCCTGTCATGGCCGATGCCGCGCTGATCGCGGTAATCGTGGCGGTGCCTGCCGCGCTTCTCAGCTGCTTTCTGGTCCTCAAGGGCTGGGCGCTGATGGGCGACGGGATCAGCCATGCCGTCCTGCCGGGGATCGTGCTGGCCTATGCCTTCGGCCTGCCCTTGCTGCTGGGCGCATTCGTGGCGGGCATGATCTGCGCGCTGTCCTCGGGCTGGCTGGACGCCAACAGCCGCATCAAGCCCGACACGGCACTTGGGGTCGTGATGGCGGGGATGTTCGCGCTGGGGCTGATCTTCTACACGGTGTTTCCGCCGGGTGTTCACCTGGACCATATCCTGTTCGGCAACATCCTGGGCATCGGACCGGGAGATTTTGCACAGGCCGCGCCGGTCGCGCTGGCGGTGACGCTGGCGCTGGTTCTGAAATGGCGCGACTTTGCCCTGCTGGCCTTTGATCCGGTGCAGGCGCGGGTTTCGGGTCTGGCGGTGGGCTGGCTGCATTACGGGATGCTGGCCATGATCGCCGCCTCGGTCGTGGCGATGCTGTCCTCGGTCGGCATCATCCTGTCGGTCGGCCTGCTGATCGCGCCGGGGGCCATCGCCTTTCTGCTGACGCGGCGGCTGGCCGTGATGATGGCACTGGCGACCACGATCGCGGTTGGTGCCAGCCTAGGCGGCATCTGGGCCAGCTTCTGGCTGGACAGCGCGCCCGCGCCCACGATCATCGTGATCCTGACCGCCCTCTTTGTCTTGGCCTTCGGCTGGCGGCAGGTCGCCGTCCGGGCCGCCTGACCCCTTTTTCGCCCGCCGGCGCCATGCCAGCATGGCGTCCAACAGGAGGATTCTGCTCATGCTGCCGCCCCGCACCGACTTTCCCACTGACTTTGTCTTTGGCGCCGCCACCTCGGCCTATCAGATCGAGGGGGCGGCCCATGGCGGCGCGGGCCTGTCGCATTGGGACAGCTTTGCAGCCACGCCGGGCAACATTGCCGACAACAGCAACGGCAGCCTGGCCTGTGACCATTACCACCGCTGGCCCGAGGATCTGGATCTGGTGCGCGATGCGGGCTTCGGCGCTTATCGCTTCTCGACCTCCTGGGCGCGGGTGATGCCGGACGGGGTGACCGCCAACCCCGAAGGCTTGGATTTCTATGACCGCCTGGTGGACGGGATGCTGGAGCGCGGCCTGAAGCCGTTCCTGACCTATCATCACTGGGACCTGCCCGCCGCGCTTGCGGCCCAGGGTGGCTGGCAGAACCGCGATGTCGCCGCCCGCTTTGCCGACCTGTGCACGACCATCAACGCCCGCATCGGCGATCGGGTCGAGACTGCCGCCACCCTGAACGAGCCTTGGTGCATCGCCTGGCTGTCGCATTTCCTGGGCCACCACGCGCCCGGCCTGCGCGACATCCACGCAGCCAGCCGCGCCATACACCACGTCCTGCTGGCCCATGGCGTCGCCATGCAGGCGCTGCGGGCCCAGGGCGCGCGCAACCTGGGCATCGTCCTGAATTTCGAGACCAGCCACCCCGCCGACGACACGCTCGAGGCTCTGCAAGCGGCCCAGACGCAGGACGCAATCTATAACCAGTGGTTCATCCGCGCACTGATGGGACAAGGTTACCCCGAGGACGCGCTGGAGGGCATCGGCCCGCATCTGCCGCAGGGTTGGCAGGACGACATGGACCTGATCGCGCAGCCCTTGGACTGGCTGGGCGTGAACTACTACACGCGCAGGCTCCATGCCGGCGACCCCGGCCTCTGGCCCCACGCGGCCGAGGTTCCCGGCCCGCTGCCCAAGACCCAGATGGACTGGGAAATCCGCCCCGAGGGCCTGACCGAGTTCCTGACGCGACTGGCCCGCGACCACACGGGCAGCCTGCCCCTTTATGTCACCGAAAACGGCATGGCACTGGCCGCTGGCCCGAACGTGACCGATGACGCCAGGCGCGTCGCGTTCATCGGCGACCATCTGCGCGCGGTAAGGGCGGCTATCGACCAAGGGGTTGATGTGCGGGGCTTCTTCTACTGGTCGCTGCTGGACAATTACGAATGGGGCTGGGGCTATGGCCCCCGTTTCGGGCTGGTGCATGTGGATTACGAGACCATGGTCCGCACGCCAAAATCCAGCTGGCATGCCTTTCGCGCCATGCTGACCGCCTGAGGTCCGGTCATGACGATCCGCCGCGGCCGCGACGGTTGCGTCACCCGGCGGGCCGGGTTATCCGCGACAAGCCCGAGACCCACCGGAAGGACCGCCATGATCGTCATCGTCACAGCCATCATCGGGGCGGCCCTGGGCTGGCGCCGTGCCGGCCAATTGGGGGGCAACCGCCGCGACCGGGTGCAGTATTCCATTGCCTTCGGGCTGGGTTTTGCCATGATCGGACTCTTCACCACGATCATCGTTCACCGGATGGCCTGATGTTCCTGCCCTTCCTCGACAGCCTGCGCCGGCACGGAGTTCCGGTCTCGCTGCGGGAATGGCTGGACCTGATGGAGGGCCTGCAGGCCGGACTGGATGGCTGGACGGTTGAGGGCTTTCACGCCCTGTCCCGGCTGATCCTGGTCAAGGACGAACGGCATCTGGACCGTTTCGACAGGGCTTTTTCCGAAACCTTCACGGGTCTGGAGACGATCCCGCTCGAGGTGCTGGTCGATGAACGCGCCCTGCCCCGCGAATGGCTGGAAAAGCTGACCGAAAAACTGCTGACCGAGGCCGAAAAGGCCGAAATCGACGCGACCGGCAGCTTCGAGGCGCTGATGGACAAGCTGCGCCAGCGCCTGACCGAACAACAGGGGCGACACGAGGGCGGCAACAAATGGGTCGGCACGGCCGGAACCTCGCCCTTCGGCGCTTATGGCTATAACCCCGAAGGCGTGCGGATCGGTCAGGACGAAAGCCGGCACCGACGCGCGGTCAAGGTCTGGGACAAGCGTGAATTCCGCGACTTTGACGACCGGGCCGAGCTTGGCACCCGCAACATCAAGGTTGCGCTGAAGCGGTTGCGCCAGTGGGCCCGGCACGGCGCCGCTGAGGAACTGGACCTTCCCGGCACGATCCGCGCCACCGCCGATCACGGGTACATCGACGTCCAGACCCGGCCCGAGCGTCGGAATGTCGTCAAGGTCCTGCTGTTTCTGGACGTGGGCGGCAGCATGGACGACCACATCCGCGTCGTGGACGAACTGTTCTCGGCCGCACGGGCCGAATTCAAGCACATGCAGCATTTCTATTTCCACAACTGCGTCTACGAAGGTCTGTGGACCGACAACCGCCGCCGCTGGACGGAACAAACGCCGACATGGGACGTGCTTCACCGATATGGCCGCGACTACAAGTGCATCATGGTGGGCGATGCCTCGATGTCGCCTTATGAAATCGCCGTGCCGGGCGGCGCGAACGAGCACTGGAACCCCGAGGCGGGCGAGGTCTGGCTGCGGCGTCTGGCCGAGACATGGCCCGACCATGTCTGGCTGAACCCGGTGCCCGAGGCGCATTGGCACCATACAAGGTCCATCGGCATGATCGGACAGGTCTTTGAAAACCGGATGATGCCCCTGACGCTGGACGGATTGATCCGCGCCATGCGGGTCCTGGGCTGACAGCCTGCGGCATCTGGCCGCGACGCGGCACTGGCATCCCGGACCTGGCGTCGCCATATTCCTGTCATGCTCAAAGTCACGCCGCTTCTTCTGTTGGGACTTTATCTTGCCGCGATGTGGTTCTTTTCCGCATGGCGCCTCAAGCAGGACCTGAACCAGAAGGCAACGCCCCTGCGCCACCCCCGCCTGACCCCCATGCTGGAGCGGTTGGGCCGCGCGATGGGCCTGCCGCCCATCGAGGCGCATGTTTACGAGGTCGAGCCCGTGAACGGGCTGGCCGCGCCCGATGGCCGCATCTTCCTGACACGCGGCTTCATCCGCAAGTTCGATGCCTGCGAGGTCACGGCCGAGGAACTGGCCAGCGTCATCGCGCACGAACTGGGCCATGTCTCGCTGGGTCATTCCCGGCGCCGGATGATCGATTTTGCAGGACAGAACGCGATCCGGCTGGCCTTGGCGGGTGTATTGGGACGCTTTCTGCCCGGCATCGGCGCCTGGATCGCCAATATGATCGCCACGGCCGTCGCTGCCCGCCTGTCGCGGCAGGACGAATTCGAGGCCGACCGATTTGCCAGCGCCCTGATGATCAAGGCGGGCCTGGGAACGGAGCCGCAGAAGTCGCTGTTTCGCAAGCTGGACCGCCTGACCGGACAGATGGGTGCGGGCGCACCGGCCTGGTTCCTGTCGCATCCCCCCGTTGCACGACGCATTGCCGCCATCGAGGCGCATGAGGCACGCTGGCAGAACGGATAACGGCGGGGGCTTGCCGCCCGAGTAATTGGCCTTATTCTGTCGGCAGTGACCGAAGGCCTCTCGATGACCCGACCCTTCCGCCGGCATGTCCTGTATCTGCCGGGATTCGATCCGATCCCGCCGCGCCGCTATCGCGAGCTTTACCGGCGCGAGGCTGCCGACCAGGCCCGCATCTCGGGGCATCGGTTGCGTCTGGTTCGCGTGCCGCAGTCCCACGGCTTTTCCTGGGGGGTCGAGGCCGAGATCGAGAACCATCCTGTCGAGGCGCGGATCGAGGTCGCGTTGTGGACGGACATCGTCCAATCCCAGATGACCGCCGGCATTCCGGGCACCTTTGTCCAGTTGTTCCGAACCGCCTGGACCTATGTCGCGACCGGCGCGCTGTGGCGGCTGATGCGGTTGCGCCGTGGACCGGTCATCGCCGCGCTTTATCCGATCGTGGTTCTTCTGGCGCAACTGGTTCTGGCCATTCTGGCGGCTGCCCTCGCGGTCCGGGTGGTGGCGGGATCGGGGGGTCCATGGCTGGGCTTTCTGGCAGGAACTGCGGTCTTTGCCGCGATCCTGATGCTGGGTCGGCGGCTGGATCACCGGCTGTTCGCCTATTACCTGATGAATGATTATGCCTTCACCGCCCGGCTGCAGGGGGCCTATCCCCCGGCACTGGAGGCGCGGCTGGCGCAGTTCCGCGCCCGCCTTCACGCGATCCTGGCCGAGGAGCCGGACGAGGTTCTGGTCGTCGGCCATTCCTCGGGTGCCTATCTGGCGGTGTCGCTGCTGGCCGACCTGCTGCGCGAAGGGTGCTCCGCCGGCCCGGTCCTGTCGCTGATGACCTTGGGCCATGTCGTGCCGATGGCGTCGTTCCTGCCGCGGGCCGACCGGCTGCGGGCCGATCTTGCGCTGCTGGGCAAGACCGGCGACGTGTTCTGGCTGGACGTGACCGCTCCCGGCGATGCCTGCTGCTTTGCGCTTTGCGACCCGGTGGCAGTGTCCGGCGCGGGCGGGCCGGATCAGCGCTGGCCGCTAGTGATCTCGGCCGCCTTCAGCCAGACCCTTTCGCCCGAACGCCAGCGCGCCATGCGGTTTCGCTGGTTTCGGCGGCATTTCCAGTATCTTTGCGCCTTTGACCGGCCAGGAGCCTATGACTATTTCGCCATCACCGCAGGTCCGCGAACGCTGGCGCAGCGGTTCGCCGGCCGTGAAGCCTCCCCCGGCCGGATCACGCGGGCCGTGGGTGCGCGCCCGTGACCACGCCGCGCCCCAGAGGGGCGGAAGGGCGCGGTACGATAACGGGCCTGATCCGGGGCTTTCGCCGTGACCTGCTGTCCGCCCTGCCCGAGCGGCTTTACCACGCATGGATGGCCGAATTTCGCAATCCGCTGATCCACAGCTTCTTTTGCAACGACCCCGCGCTGCTGCGGTTGATCCTGCAGGAACGGGCCGCGGATTTTCCGAAATCGAACCGGATGCGCGAAGGTCTGGCCCCCCTGCTGGGCAACGGCGTCTTCATCAGCAACGGTGAGGACTGGGCGCGCCAGCGGCGCATCATCGACCCGGCCTTTGATGGGGGCCGCGTCCGCGCCAGCTTTCCGGCGATCAGGGACGCTGCCCGCGCGGCCGCGGCACGACTGCACCCCGGAGTGCAGGATATGGAGCCGCAGGCTGCCCATGCGGCGGCCGATGTGATCTTTCGCGCCCTTTTCTCGATGCCGATCGAACACCGGCTTGCCGCCGACATCTTTCATGCCTTTCGCGCCCATCAGGAGGCACAGCCGCTGGTCAACCTCGCGGCCCTGCTGCCCCTGCCCCGCTGGATGCCGCGTCCGCATTCGCGACAAACGCGGCAAACGGCCCGGCACATCCGGTCCCTGATCGAAACGCTGGTCCGTGATCGCCAGACAGCCATCGCGGCGGGCGCGGCCCCCGATGACCTGGCGACCAAGATCATGACGACGCCCGACCCGCAGACGGGACGGTGCTTTACAAAACTCGAAATGATCGACCAGGTGGCGGTCCTGTTCCTGGCCGGGCACGAAACCAGCGCCTCGGTGCTGGGCTGGGCGCTGTGGCTGCTGGCGGCGCATCCCGAATGGCAGGACCGTGTCGCCGCCGAGGCAGCGCTGTTGACCGACGATTTCGCCAGCGTTTCGGACCTGAAGGTCACGCGCGCCGTTTTCCGAGAAACATTGCGACTTTATCCCGCCGTCGCAATGTTTGCGCGCGAAGCGACGGGTCCCGAAACATTTCGGGACCGTCCCGTGCCGCGGGGGGCGCAACTGGTCGTGTCGCCTTGGCACCTGCACCGCCACCAGCGCCTCTGGGACCGCCCCGACATCTTTGACCCGGCGCGGTGGGACAGCCCCCAAGGCAAGGCCAGCGCGCGCAAGGCCTATCTTCCCTTTTCCTCAGGGCCCCGCGCTTGCCCCGGCGCCGGGCTGGCAATGGCCGAAGGTGTGGTGATGCTGGCCACCATCACCGGGACCTTTCGCATGCGGGTGACCGATCATGTGCCCATGCCAGTCGCCCGCCTGACGATCCGCGCCAGGGACGGCATCTGGTTGTCCCTGTCCCCCCGCACGGGCGGTGCGTGAGCCGGGATGCCATCACCGTGCCTTGTGCTGCCCGTGGGTCGTCAGGGCGGAGAGACGGTTGTTGCAAAGGCGACAGCCATATTCTTGCCGTTGTCTCAGGGACCACTCCGGCACTCCTGGTCAGGGGCCGTGCTGATGGAGGCCGGGCCGGCGCAGCGCGCATCCGATCTGCGTTCAAGCCGGATCGCTCTGCCCATGAACAGCCACAAGGTTGCCTGCCTCATGGATTCTGCGATCAGGGGAACACACCATGCTGCCGCGCGAGATCCGTGATGCCTTGTTCTAGCGGAACAGGACCAGCGATCCGGGCGACCAGGCCAGACGGGTGCGGGTGCCCACCTCCTGCACGTCCCGACCAAAGACGTTGCGCATCGAGATCCGAACGGGGCACACCGTGCCGTCCAGCCGCGCCGCCCCGTCCAACCGCAGGTCGTAATAGGTCATGTCGCCGTAATAAACGACCTCGTCGACGGTGGCATTCGTTTCGCGGGGCTGGCTGTGGGTGGCGGTGGGGCCCAGCAGGGTCATGGTCTCGGGGCGGAAACCGATCATCGGGCCGTCATCGTCGGGGTTTGCGCGGCTGATCTGGTTCGGGGGCAGATCGACCTGCCCCAGGCCCGCCACCTCGACCGTGACCGTGCCTGCGTTCTCGGACAGGATCCGTGCAGGCAGAAAGTTCATCACGCCGATGAAATCAGCGACCCGGCGCGTGGCGGGACGGGCATAAAGTGCCTCTGGGCCGTCCAACTGGGCGATCTCGCCTTCGAACATGACGGCGATGCGGTCGGACATGACCAGCGCCTCTTCCTGGTCATGGGTGACCAGAACGAAGGTGATGCCGACCTGCCGCTGCAGCTTGATCAGCTCGACCTGCATCTGTTCGCGCATCTTGCGGTCCAGCGCCGACAAGGGTTCGTCCAGCAGCAGGACCTTGGGCTTGAGGATCAGCGCCCGCGCCAGCGCCACCCGCTGGCGCTGACCGCCCGACAGGGCATGGGCCGACCGCGCGCCATAGCCCCTGAGCCCGACCATGGCCAGCGCTTCCTCGACCGCGGCGGCCTTGTCGGCCTTGCTGCGGGGGTCGCGGCGCAGGCCGAAGGCCACGTTTTCCGCGACCGTCAGATGCGGAAAGATCGCATAGGACTGGAACACCATGTTCGTCGGCCGCTTGTTCGCGGGCACATCGCCCATGTCGCGCCCGTCGATCAGCACGACGCCGCTGCTGATATCCTCAAACCCGGCAATGGTGCGAAGGAGCGTGGTCTTGCCGCAGCCCGACGGACCCAGCAGCGAAAAGAACTCGCCCGCGCGGATGGTCAGGTCGATGCCGCGCAGCGCATGGTAATCGCCGTAATATTTCTGGACGCCCCGACAATCGATCATGGGCTTTTGCGCGTCGCTCACAGCAGGCCTCCGGTGGGCGAGCCGCCGATGCGGGCGTTGCCCCGGCGGCGGAAATATTCGCCGATCGCCAGAAGGACGATCGACAGCAGGACCAGCACCGTCCCCAGCGCCATGATGACGGGGATCGCGCGCGGAAAACGCAGCTGGCTGAAGATATAGGTGGGCAGCGTCGGCTCGTTTCCGGCCAGGAAGAAGGCGATGATGAACTCATCCAGGCTGATCGTGAACGAGATCAGCAGCGCGCTGATGATGCCCGGCATGACCAGCGGCAGCGTGACCAGCCGAAAAGCTCCCCAGCGGCTTTCGCCCAGGTCATAGGCGGCTTCCTCCAGGGACCGGTCCAGGCTGGAAAAGGCGGTGGACAGGATGGCGATGGCATAAGGCATGCAGATCAGCGTGTGGCCCGCGATGACGGTCAGCAGCGACAACTCGACCCCCAGGCCCAGCAGCACGACCAGCAGCGACATGGCCACAATGATCTCGGGCAGGACCATCGGCAGCATGATGAAACCCATGATGCCGCCCCGCCCCGGAAAGGCGAAACGCGTCGATGCGCGGGCCGCGAAGATGCCGAGGCAGGTCGCCAGCACCGAGGCCGAAACGGCAATGGTCAGCGAATTGGTCAGCGCGCGTCGCAGCGTCGCGTTGGCCCACATCTGCTGGAACCAGTCGGTGGTGATGCCCTGGAGGGGAAAGGCGATGATCGTTCCGGAATTGAACGCGAAGATCGGCAGCAGGATGATCGGCGCGTAAAGGAACAGCAGGTAGAAGACCGCATAGGCCTGCAAGACCCGGCCGGAGGATTGCTTCATTGCCGGACCCTCAGAAAGCGCCGGTTCAGGAACAGGAAGACCAGGCTGACCACCGCCACGATCAGCATCGCGGTCACCGCCAGGGCCGAACCCAAGGGCCGGTTGTCCAGCGCCAGCATCTGCACCTGGATCAGGTTGGCGATCATCGGGATCTTGCCGCCGCCGATCACCTCGGGGGTGACATAATCGCCGATGGTCGGGATGAAGACGATCAGCACGGCCGCGATCACCCCCGGCATCGCCAGGGGCAGCGTCACCCGCCAGAAGGTCATCGCCCGGCTTTCGCCCAGATCGCGCCCCGCCTCCAGCAGCGAACGGTCGATCTTTTCCAGCGCCACGAAGATCGGCAGGATCGCAAAGGGCGCATAGGCATGGGCCAGCGTGATGACGATCGAATTGACGTTGTACAGGATGAAGGTCAGCGGTTCGTCGATGATCCCCAGCCCCGTCAGCGAGGAATTGACCACGCCGTTATAGCCCAGGATCACCTTCCACAGGAACACCCGGATCAGGTAGCTGGTCCAGAAGGGGATGGTGATCAGGAACAGCCACATCGCCTTCTTCTCGGGCCGGACCATAAAGCTGACGTAATAAGCGACCGGAAAGGCCAGCAGGACCGTGGCCAGGGTCACCACCGCTGCCACGATCAGGGACCGGGTCATCACCACGCGCACGATCGGGTCGGTGAAGACGGACACATAATTGCTGAGGGTAAACTGGCGGATGATCTCCAGGTAACCATCGGTCAGGAAGCTGTAGGCCAGGATGGTCAGCAAAGGTGCCGCCAAGATCAGCGCGGCAAAAAGAAACGGAGGCGCGATCAGCGACAGGCCGGCCCTTGCCTCGGAGTCGAACTTCGCCATCGCAACCCTTTCCTGCCTGTCTGTCCGGGGCCTCATACTGCGGCAATTCCTTCCATAGCTGTCCGGAAAGGAAAAGAGATTTCTGCGCCTTGCTTCAGCGCCACCAGCGCCCCGTCAGCGCCAGGCGCGCCAAGGAGGCGCGGCGCTGGAAAGGCGTTATCGCCGGCACGGAAACAAGGGGATCGACAGCACCGGACATGATCTCGGACAGCAGGCGCGGCACGCGGGGTCCGGGATAAAGCGCCGCCGCCGCCCGCCGGGGCAGTTTGCGATGCTGCCGCGCCGCCATGCGCAAACCGTCCCGCGCCTCGGCTGCCAGGGCATGCACATGCCCGGGTTGCGGCATCGCAAGACCCGAGTTCAGTGCCTGCAATTGCGGCAGCGCGCGCAGCCATGCGGCAAGTCCGGCACCGCGCGCCTGATGGGTCACGATCTCGCGCATCTTTTCGGTCGCACCGCACCGATGGCCCGCCGCCCACATCAGCGCGCCGGACGTCGCGTCCACATAGGCCGTCACCTCGGCCGGTGTCGCAAAGGCCTGACGGTCGCAGTCGCGCCGCCGCGCCTCGGCCAGCGGCACCAGATCGCCGGCCTGCCGGCCCCATGCCTCCCACAGCGGGGTCAGCACATCATGAAGGGGCGGAGCCGTGCCGTCCCCCATCTCCTCCAGCCGGTCAATCCACCATTGCAGCCGCATTTCGGCCAGCATCGGCTCGGCCGACTGAAAGGGCGCGCGGGCAATCTCCAGGTTCAGCGCGTAAAGCGTGACCAGGGCGGGACGGTCTCCGGGCTCGGCCACCAGCACGGCCCCGAAGCGATCGGGATCATGCTGGCGCAGGGCCTCAGTGCAGATCTCCAGCGTCATGAGCCGTAAGCACTGGCCAAGTCGGCCAGCCGTGCCGCATCAAAACCCGCGGCAAGCGACCATTCCGGGCCGGCGGCCGTGTCCTTGACCTCGACCCCTGCGGCGGCAAACCCGTCGCGGATCGCATCGGCGCGGGCAAAGTCTCGGGCCTTGCGGGCCTCCAGCCGTGCCGCCAGCAGCGCCTCGATCTGGGCTGCGGCCGCGTCGTCCGCCTCGGCCCATGCCCCCATGTCCGGCATCAGCAGGCCCAGCATGCGCGCCGAAGCCAGAAGACGCGCACCATCTCCCTTGGCCGACAATTCGTGCAACGCCGCAATGGCGCCCGCAGAGTTCAGGTCGTCGCACAGCGCGTCGATGACGGCGGGTGCCGGGCCTGGCGCGGGCTCGATGCCCGCGACGAGCCCACGCCACCGGCGAAGCACCGCTTCGGCCTCGGCCGCCTTGGCCTCCGTCCAATCCATCGGCTTGCGATAATGCGTGGACAGCATGACGAAACGGATCACCTCGCCGGGGACCCCCCGGTCCAGCAGGTCCCGTACGGTGAAGAAGTTGCCCAACGACTTGGACATCTTCTTGCCCTCGACCTGCAGCATCTCGTTGTGCAGCCAGACATTGGCAAAACTGGCTTGTGGATGGGCGCAGCAGCTTTGGGCAATCTCGTTCTCGTGGTGCGGAAACTGCAGGTCGATGCCACCGCCATGGATGTCGAAGGAAGGCCCCAACAGTGCCGCCGACATGGCCGAGCATTCGATGTGCCAGCCGGGCCGTCCCCGACCCCAAGGGCTGTCCCATCCCGGCAGATCGTTGGATGACGGCTTCCACAGCACGAAATCCATCGGATCGCGCTTGAAGGGCGCCACCTCGACCCGGGCACCCGCAATCATGTCATCGACAGATCGACCCGAAAGCCTGCCGTAATCGGGAAAGGATCGCACGTCGAACAGCACATGCCCTTCGGCCTCGTAAGCGTGGCCCTTGGTGATCAGGTCGCTGGTCATCGCGATCATCTGGCCGACATAGGCGGTGGCCCGCGGCTCGTGATCGGGCCGGTCGGCGCCCAAGGCATCCATGTCGGCGTGATACCAGGCAATGGTTTCCTCGGTCCGCTCGGCGATCAGCTCCTCCAGTGACAGGGGACTGCCGGCAGCCTTGCAGCGCTGTGCCTCGGCGTTGATCTTGTCGTCCACATCCGTGAAGTTGCGGACATAGGTCACGGCCTTGTCGCCATAAACGTGGCGCAGCAACCGCACCAGCAGGTCAAAGACCAGAACGGGCCGTGCGTTGCCCAGATGCGCGCGGTCATAAACGGTGGGACCACACAGATAAAGACGCACATTCGTGGGATCGATGGGGACAAGGTCCTCCTTCGTCCTCGTGCGGGTGTTCGTCAGCCTGATCTGCGTCATCCGTGGTCTCTTTCGTCCAGTCGAAAGGGTTTAGCGCATCCCGCCCCAGCTTTCCACCCAGGCAATCTGCCGCGGCAAGGATTGCGAGGCCAGGTCATAGCCGGCGAGGATGGTGGCCCGGGCGGCCTTGCGGATCGCCTCGGCCTGCGGATCGCCCGCCAGCCCCTGCACCAGCGCCCCCGACAGCGCGGGAATGTCGAAAAACGGGACCAGGCGCCCGTTCTCGTTGTGCCGGATCAACTCGCGCACCGGCTCGGTATCGGACCCCACGACATAGGCTCCTGCCGCCATGGCCTCGGTCAGGGACCAGGACAGCACAAAGGGATAGGTCAGATAGCAATGCACCCGCGCCACGCGGATCAGCGACAGATAATCCGCATAAGGCACCCGGTTCAGGAAATGCACGCGGGACAGGTCCAGGCGCGCGCCCACTTCGGCCAACAGCTTTTCCTTCCAGCTGCCCGCGTCGGCCGGCTTGCCGCCATAGCTGGTGCCGTCGCCCCCCACCAGAACGACCTGCGCGTCCGGACGCGCCGCCAGCACCTCGGGCAAGGCCCGCATGAAGATGTGAAAACCGCGATAAGGCTCCAGTGAACGCGACACGAAGCTGAGGACCTCGTCGCCCGCCCGCAGCACCCGGCCATCGGGCAGGGTCAGGCTGGCCGCCGGGTCCGGCGCCACCTTGGCGGTGTCGATGCCGTCATGGATCACGGTGATCTTGCCGCGCAGCTCGGGCGGAAAGCTGTCGGCCTGATAATGGGTGGGCGCGATCGCCCCATCCGCCTGCACCAGAGACTGGATCAGATGGGCCGACCGCGCCACCGTCATGAAGCGTGCATCGTCCCGGCCCGGACTGATCTCGGGGTCGAAACCCACGTCATGGCCGCGGGTGCGGTACATCAGTTCGGCATAAACCAGCAGCCTGGCCTGTGGCCAGACCTCCTTCAGAAACAGCGTCTCGCCCCAGCCGGGATGGCCGATGATCAGGTCGGGATGGAAACCGTGCCGATCCCGCAAGGCCCGTGCCCCGCGCGCGGCCAGCAGCCCCCGCTCGGCATGTTCGGCATAGGAACGCCCCAAGGGACTGCTGATCGTCACCGGCTCGGGCGCCTTGTAGCGCACGGTCCTGACGGGGCTGGACCGCTCGTTCCGTTCGTCCGTCATGGCCAGCACCTCGTGCCCGCGGGCCGCAAGGGCGGGCGCGAGATGGGGAAACTGTCCCGGAAAGTTCTGGTGGACAAACAGGATCTTCATTCGGCCGCGATGGGAAAGGCCGCCCTCAACAGCGCCTGGGTGTATTCCTGTTGCGGAGCGTCGAAGATCTGGACGACGCCACCCTGCTCGATCACCTCTCCGGCACGCATGACCATGATGTGATGGGCCATGGCGCGCACGACGCGCAGGTCATGGCTGATGAACAGGAAGGCCAGCCCGTGCCGGCGCTGCAGATCCCGCAACAGATCGACGATCTGGACCTGCACGGTCATGTCCAGCGCGCTGGTCGGCTCGTCCAGCACGACGACCTTGGGGCGCAGGATCATGGCGCGGGCGATGGCGATGCGCTGGCGCTGGCCGCCGCTGAATTCATGCGGATAGCGGTGCATCATGTCGGGGTTCAGTCCGACCTCGGCCATGATCTCGGCCACCATCTGGCGACGGTCGCGCCCCGGCTCGACCCCGTGGACGCCCAGGCCCTCGGTCACGATCTGCTCGACCGTCATGCGCGGCGACAGGCTTCCGTAAGGGTCCTGGAACACGATCTGCATGTCGCGGCGCAGCCGCCGCAACTGGCCGCTGCCCCAGCCTTGGATGTCCTGGCCCATGAACAGGATGGGCCCGTCGCTTTCGATCAGCCTCATGATGGCAAGGGCCAGTGTCGTCTTGCCGCTGCCCGATTCGCCCACGATGCCAAGCGTTTCCCCCGCCCGCAGCGACAGGCTTGCACCGTTCACGGCCTTCACATGGCCCACGACACGGCGCAACAGGCCGCGCTTGATGGGAAACCAGACCTTGAGGTCGCGCGTCTCCACCAGCACCGGCGCATCCGGGGCGATCGGTTCGGCGCGGCCCTTGGGTTCGGCTGCCAGCAATTTCTGCGTATAGGGGTGCCGGGGTCGGGCAAAGATGTCCTCGACCGCGCCTTGTTCGACGATTTCGCCATCCTTCATGACGCAGACCCGGTCCGCGATGCGGCGCACGATGCCCAGATCGTGGCTGATGAACAGCATCGACAGACCTTCGTCGGCCTTGAGTTCGGCCAGCAACTCCAGGATCTGCGCCTGGATCGTGACATCCAGCGCGGTCGTGGGCTCGTCCGCGATCAAGAGGCCGGGACCGTTCGCCAATGCCATGGCGATCATCACGCGCTGGCGCTGCCCACCCGACAGCTGGTGCGGATAGTCGGCAAGGCGGCTCTCCGGGTCGCGGATGCCGACGCGGGTCAACAGTTCGATGATCCGGGCGCGGGCCTTGGCCCCGGACAGGCCCTGATGCAGCGCCAGGCTTTCCGACAGCTGCTTTTCCAGCGTGTGCAGCGGGTTCAGCGAGGTCATCGGCTCTTGGAAGACAAAGCTGATGTCATTGCCGCGGATTTCGCGCAGGGTGCGGTCGGGGGCGCCGACCATCTCGCGTCCCGCGTATCGGACCGAGCCCTCGACCACGGCCGAGGCACCCAGAAGCTGCACCGTCGACAGCGCCGTCACCGATTTGCCCGATCCGGATTCACCGACCAGCGCCACCGTTTCGCCGCGCCGGACGTGGAAGCTGACGCCCTTGACAGCTGCGATCACCTGGCCTTCCGAGCGAAAGCCGATGCGCAGGTCGCGCACCTCCAGCACCGCATCCGAAGGCGCGGCGGGCATGGGATGCGCTTCTGCCCCCCCCGGCATCTGGCCGCCGTGCGCCTCGGCCACGGCGGCGGGAATGCCCGGCATCGGCATCGTGGGCTTCAGCGCTTCGGGATCGTCCGGGCGGCTCATCGGAAGGTCTTTCGCGGGTCAAAGGCGTCGCGCACACCTTCGAAGATGAACACCAGCAGCGACAGCATGATCGCGAAGGTGAAGAACGAGGTGAAGGCCAGCCAGGGCGCCTGCAGGTTCTGCTTGGCCTGCAGCGCCATCTCTCCCAGCGATGCCGATCCTGCCGGCAGGCCATAGCCGAGGTAATCCAGTGCCGCGAGGCCGCTGATCGTGCCCGTCACCACAAAGGGCAGCATGGTCAGTGTGGCCACCATGGCGTTCGGCAGGATGTGGCGGAACATGATCTTGCGGTCGCTGACACCAAGCGCACGCGCCGCCCGGACATATTCGAAGTTGCGTGCCCTCAGGAATTCGGCCCGCACGACGCCCACCAAGGCCGGCCAGCCAAAGAGGATGGTGACAAAGACCAGCAGCCAGAAGCTGCGCCCCAGGATCGCGAACAGGATGATGATGACGTAAAGCCCGGGGGTCGAGGCCCAGATCTCCAGCAGGCGCTGGAAGACCAAGTCCGTGCGCCCCCCGAAATAGCCCTGCACCGCACCCGCCGCGATGCCGATGGTCGAAGCCACCACCGTCACGATCAGCGTGAACAGGATCGAGGTCCGGAACCCATAGATCACCCGCGCCAGCACGTCGCGCGCCGTATCGTCGGTGCCCAGCCAGTGATCGGCATCGGGGGCGCTGGGTGCGGTGCCGACATTGTTGATCGTGCGGAAGTGGTAAGGGATCGGGGGCCAGATCATCCAGCCCTGTTCGGCGCTGGGGATGTCGCTGACGCCGGTTTCGACCGCTTCGAGGATCCCCTCGGGGTCGTCCCAGCATTCCTCCCGCCCACCCGAGACGATCAGGCATTGCACCGCCTCGTCACGATAGATGGCCTCGGTCCCGAAATCGCCGCCAAAGGCGGTCTCCGGGTAAAAATTGTAAGCCGGCCAGTAGAGTTCGCCGCGAAAGCTGACAACGACGGGTTTGTCGTTTGCCACGATCTCGGCCAGCATCGCCAGGACGAACAAAATCGAAAAGATCACCAGCGACCAGAAGGCGCGCCCGTTCCTGCGAAAGCTGCGCCAGCGGCGGCGGTTCAGTTCCGACATGGCCATCAGCCGGCCCTCGATTCAAAGTCGATGCGCGGATCGACAAGGACATACATCAGGTCCGACAGGATGCCGACCACGAGGCTGAGCAGGCCAAAGACATAAAGCGTGCCGAAGATCACCGGGTAATCCCGCTGCACCGCCGCCTCGAAACCCAACCGCCCCAGCCCGTCCAGCGAGAAGATCGTCTCGATCAGGATCGACGACCCGAAGAAGACCCCCAGGAACATCGCCGGAAAACCCGCGATCACGATCAGCATGGCGTTGCGGAAGACATGGCCGTAAAGGACGCGTCCTTCGGTCAGGCCCTTGGCGCGGGCGGTCATCACGTACTGCTTGTTGATCTCGTCCAGAAAGCTGTTCTTGGTCAGCAGGGTCAGCGTCGCAAAGCTGCTGATCGTGGCGGCCGTCACCGGCAGGGCCGCGTGCCAGGCATAGTCCTTAATCTTGCCCCAAAGGCCGAGATCGCCGAAATTGTCGCTGGTCAGCCCGCGCAACGGAAAGATCTGCCAATAACTGCCGCCCGCGAACAGCACCATCAGCAGCACCGCGAACAGGAAGGCAGGGATGGCATAGGCCATGATGATCACGCCTGACGTCCAGGTGTCGAACCGCGTCCCGTCGCGCGTCGCCTTGCGGATGCCGAGGGGGATCGAGATGATATAGGCGATCAGCGTGGACCAGAGACCCAGCGTGATCGAGACCGGCATCTTTTCCACCACCAGGTCGACCACGCTGATCGAGCGGAACCACGACGTGCCGAAATCGAAGCGGAGGTAGTTCCACAGCATCGTCAGGAAGCGTTCGACCGGCGGCTTGTCAAAGCCGAACTCGCGCTCCAGCTGGGCGATGAATTCCGGCGGCAGGCCGCGCGCGCCTTCATAACCCGAGGGCGCCTGCTGTCCCGCCTCGGCCCCGCCACCCGAGATGTTGCGGAACACGTCGCCCTCGCCCTGGACCTGGGCCGCGATCTGTTCGATGGGGCCGCCCGGCACGAATTGCGTCAGCGTGAAGTTGACCAGCATGATGCCGATCAGCGTCGGAATGATCAGCAGCAAACGCCGCAGGATATAGGCGCCCATCAGCCTGCCCCTCTGCCCCCCTTGCGGGACTGTCCGGACCTTGCCGGTCCCGTGTCGTTAATCCGCCTTGTCCGCAATCCGCCCGCCGAAATCAAGCGAAATGCCCTAGCGGCGCAAGGCACCCGCCGCCCGCAGCGCTTCGGCCTTTTCGGCGTCGTACCACCAGAAATCCAGCTCTCCCAAGGCATAGGGCGGCAGGGTCTCGGGGCGGCCGAACTGGTCGTAATAGGCAACGAGGTGATTGGCGTTGTACCACTGCGGCACCCAGAAATGCAGGCTGCGCAGCGCCCGGTCTAGGGCATGGACGCGGGTCGTCAGCTCATCCTGGGTTTCCGCCGCCTCGACCGAGGTGATCAGGGCGTCGATCGCGGGATTGGCCAGGCCCATGGCGTTGAACACATCCCCCACATTGGCCGAACCGAAATACTGCTGCAGACCGGCGCCCGGGATTTCCGGCTGTCCCAGATGATCGCCGATCATGTCGAAGTCAAAGCCCCGGCGGCGGTTCTCGTATTCGGCATTGTCCACGCGCATGTTGCGGGCGTCGATGCCCAGGGCGCGCAGGTTTTCCACGAAGGGATTGATCACGCGGTCGAATGTCTGGCTGTCGTTGAGAATTTCGAGGGTCAGGACCTGCCCCTGATCGTTGCGGCGCAGCCCGTCGCTTCCGGTGACCCATCCCGCCTCGTCCAGCAGGGCTGCCGCCTGGCGCAGGTTGCGCCGGTCGGTCTGGCGCTCTCCGCTGACAGGGGCGGTGGCCACCTCGTCGGTCAGGATGCCCTCGGGCAGATCGGCCGCCAAAGGCTCCAGCAGCGCCAGTTCCCCGGGCGAAGGGGTGCCGGTCGCCTCAAGATCGCTGTTTTCCCAAAAGCTGTCGACCCGGTTGTAAAGGCCATAGAACAGGGCTTCGTTCGACCAGTCGAAATTGAACGCCAGCCCGATGGCCTGGCGCAGGCGGATGTCCTGGAACTGGGGGCGGCGCAGGTTCAGGACCCAGGCCTGTCCCGATGCCACGGTGCCGTCAGGGAGGATCTCCTTTTTCACCCAGCCATTGGTCATGGCCGGAAAATCATAGCGTGTGGCCCAGATGATGCTGCTGACTTCGCGGCGGAAGGTGTATTCGCCGGCCTTGAACGCCTCGAATGCCGCGTCGTAGTCAGAGAAGTACTCGTATCGCAGCAGGTCGAAATTGTGCCGGCCGCGGTTGATCGGCAGGTCCGCGCCCCAGTAATCGGGATTGCGGCGATAGCGCACGTTCCGGTTCAGGTCGGCGCGGTCGAACACATAAGGCCCCGAGCCGACAAAGGGCGTCTGCATCGTTTGTTCCAAATCGCGCTGGTTTGCATCGAAATCGGCCTGGCTGAAGACCGGCAGGCTTCCCACGGACTGGATCAGGTCGCGACGCGGGTAATCGGGCGTAAAGTCGAAGCGGATGCGATGATCATCAAGCACCTCGGCCTTCGCGACCTGCTGGTTGATGACGGTGCGAAAGCTGGAAAGCCCCTTGTCGCGCAGGGTTTCGTAGCTGAACAGCACATCCTGCGCCGTGAGGGGGGTGCCGTCGCTGAAGCGCGCCTCGGGACGCAGGTTGAAGATGACCCAGTCCCGGCTGGCCGGATATTCGACGCTTTCGCACAACAGGCAATAAGCGGCCCCGATCTCGTCCGCGGTGGTGACCAGGATCGATTCCAG
>NZ_JBKGUN010000060.1:0-6988 GCF_046462195.1 Paracoccus sp. (in: a-proteobacteria)
ACGTGCGGCCCGAGCTTGATGGGGAAGGGCAGGCCCTGCTCCAACGCCGCGTTCCGCAACAATGCCCATCCACTTACTGCGCTATGCAGCCACGGCGGAGGTGACAGCGGCAGGATGTAGCGACGAACTGATTGCAGCCATCATCGGACACAGGACAACTGCCATGATTACGAAATATGCCGGCCCTGCATGGCAGCGCGCGCGGGCGAAGGAAGCTCAAGCAAGGCGCGAAACGAACGCAGCACGAACAGAAAATGTTGAGAACGATGTTGAGAATGGCAAGTAACGCTCATTCATCAGTCCCACCAGCAGAGCAAAAACCTAGTCGGAAGAGCGTGGTAGGGGCGGTCGGACTCGAACCGACACTCATTGCTGAAACGGATTTTGAATCCGTCGCGTCTACCATTCCGCCACGCCCCCAATCTCTCGGCACTCTTCCGGCAGAACCCTTTCGGGATTCGGCTACCGGTAATCCGGTCCGCCGCGTTTTGCAAGATGCGACATGGCATCCTGCCCCTGTAAGTTGCAGATCAAGCGCGTCCCAGCTTCGCCAGCCTTGCGTCACGCAACTGCACGAAGTCGTCCCCGGCATGATAGGATGATCGCGTCAGCGGCGTGGCGGACACCATCAGGAAGCCTTTGCCATAGGCCGACTTTTCATAGGCGGCGAACTCTTCCGGCGTGACGAAGCGATCCACCCGATGGTGCTTGGGGCTGGGCTGCAGATACTGACCGATGGTGATGAAGTCGATATCGGCCGCCCGCATGTCATCCATCACCTGCAGGACACCTTGCCGATCCTCGCCCAAACCCACCATGATCCCCGACTTGGTGAACATGGCGGGATCCAGCTCCTTCACGCGCTGCAGCAGCCGAAGCGAATGGAAATACCGGGCGCCGGGACGCACGGACGGATACAGTCCGGGCACCGTTTCCAGGTTGTGGTTGAAGACATCCGGACGTGCCTCGACGACGATTTCCAGTGCGCCAGGCTTCGACTTCAGGAAATCGGGTGTCAGCACCTCGATGGTCGAACCGGGGGACCTGTGGCGGATGGCGCGGATCGTCTGGGCAAAATGGTCGGCCCCGCCATCATCCAGATCGTCACGGTCAACGCTGGTGATCACGACATGGTTCAGGCCTAACTTCTGCACGGCATGGGCAACGCGACCTGGCTCGAAAGCATCCAAGGACTGCGGACGCCCGGTGGCGACGTTGCAGAAGGTGCAGCCGCGCGTGCAGATCTCGCCCATGATCATCATGGTGGCGTGGCCTTGGCTCCAGCATTCGCCGACATTGGGACAGCCGGCCTCCTCGCACACGGTCGAAAGACGGTTTTCACGCAGGAGGTCGCGCGTCTGCTTGTATCCGGCCGAGGTCGGCGCCTTGACCCGGATCCAGTCCGGCTTCTTAGGCTGGGCCTGGTCGGGACGATGCGCCTTTTCGGGGTGGCGCTGATCGGGCATCCTGAGGTCGCGCAAGGGTCTGGTCCTTTCAGTCGCGGTTCGGACAGAAATAGAGATAAATCCTGCCTTTGGCAACGCACGCGGCGCCGGGTCTGCCCATGTTGCATGGCAGCCATGCCCCAACACCCATGCGGCGCTGCGGCATTGTTCTTGCCGCATGGCAGCATTACGGTTGGAATGCGAATGCCATGTTGGCTGTTTGCATGACATCATCATCCACAGGAGTCCCGATGAAAACCGGATCGACCTTGCCCGACGTCACCTTCCGCACGCGCGTCCGTGACGAGTCGATTGGCGGCCAGAATCCTTATCGCTGGCAGGACATGACCACGGCCGATTACTTTGCCGGCAAGCGCGTCATCCTGTTCTCGCTGCCCGGGGCCTTTACGCCCACCTGCTCGACCTACCAGCTGCCTGGGTTTGAAAAGGCGTTCGGCCAGATGCGTGACCTGGGCATTGACGCCATCTATTGCCTGTCCGTCAATGACAGCTTTGTCATGAACCAATGGGCCAAGGCTCAGGACCTGCAGAACGTAACCGTCATTCCCGACGGATCGGGAGAGTTCACCGACAAGGTCGGCATGCTGGTCCGCAAGGACAACCTGGGGTTCGGCCCGCGCAGCTGGCGCTATGCTGCGATTGTGAATGACGGTATGGTCGAGGCGTGGTTCGAAGAACCGGGCCGCTGCGACGATTGCGCCGACGATCCTTATGGTGAAACGGCGCCCGAGGCCGTTCTGGCTTGGCTGCAGACGGCACGGGTTCCGGAACCGGCCTGAGCCTCGACAGGCAAGGGGGCTGTTGTTGCAGCCCCTTTTTCATTTCCCCTGCCCCTTCAATGATCGTCCAGCAGGGGGCGTGCGGCATCGGCCAGAATGCGCGTCAGATCGTCAAACCAGCCTTGTGCCGGAGTCGAGGCTCGTCTGATCAGCAGCACCTGACGTGAAGGTGCGGGGTCGGGGAATGGGAGAACAGCCAAGCCGGGCGCGGCCGCCGACTCCTGTTGCAGCGCGATCCGCGGCAGGAACGTCAAGCCCATTCCCTGCGCCGCCAAACGGCATAATGTCGCCAAAGACGCCGCACCAAGATCCAGCCGGCTTGTCCGGCGGCTCAGGCCGCAGACCTCCAGTGCCTGATCGCCCAAACAGTGCCCTTCGTCCAACAGCAGCAGTTGCCCTGGATCCAGCGCCTCGGGCACCAGGGCGTGGTCCCGCAACGCGGCAATCCTCGACACGCTGCCCGCCAGCAGAAAGGGATCCGTGAACAGGGAGACGGCAACAAGATCCGAGCCCTCCGGTGGCGTTGCCGCAACGATGGCATCCAGGCGCCCGGCCTCCAGTTCCTCGAACAGCTTGTCCGTCTGCGCCTCACGCAGGTGCAGGTCGCGTCCGATATCGGCCGCACGCAGGACGGGCAGCGCTTCAGGCAGCAGGTAGGGCGCCACCGTGGGGATCATGCCCAGCAGCAGGCGCCCGCCCTGCCCCGGTTGCCGAAGGTCCTGCTGCATGTCCGTGACGGCGGCCAGCACCTTGCGTGCATGACGCTGCAATGTGCGCCCCTGTGGCGTCAGTACGACACCGGCCGAAGTTCGTTCGACCAGAGCGGCACCCACGATGTCTTCCAGCGCTCGGATCTGCATGGACAGTGCAGGCTGGGTGACATGAATGGCTTCGGCAGCACGGCTGAAATGCGCATGTTGCGCCAGCGCCAGGAAATACCGCAGCTGTCGAAGCGTGATGTTCATAAGAATCTCTGATCTATTTTCATAGAATTAATAATTTCTCTTTATCCACGTGGCGCGCCATCACGCAATCAGAAACCAGCAGTTAAAGGATCATGAATGAGCCAGCACGACCAGACCCGTCGTCCCCGCATGACGACCACGGCAGGAGCGCCGATCGCCTCGAACCAGAACAGCGAAACGGCCGGTCCGCGTGGCCCGCTGCTGATGCAGGACTATCAGCTGCTGGAAAAATTGGCGCACCAGAACCGCGAGCGCATCCCCGAGCGGGTCGTCCACGCCAAGGGCTGGGGCGCGTTCGGGACATTCACCGTAACTCAGAACATCACCCGATACAGTTGCGCCTCGATCTTCTCGCGGATCGGCAAATCGACGGAGATGCTGGCCCGATTTTCGACGGTCGCGGGGGAAAACGGTGCCGCCGACCATGAACGCGACGTGCGCGGCTTTGCGTTGAAGTTCTACACCGACGAGGGCAACTGGGACGTGGTGGGCAACAACACTCCCGTCTTTTTTGTGCGCGACCCGCTGAAGTTCCCGAACTTCATCCACACGCAAAAGCGTCACCCGCGCACGAACCTCCGCAGCGCTACCGCCATGTGGGACTTCTGGGGCCAGCATCCCGAATCGCTGCACCAGGTGACGATCCTGATGTCGGACCGTGGCCTGCCACAGGACCCGACCTTCATGAACGGCTATGGCAGCCACACCTATTCCTTCTGGAACAAGGATGGCGAACGCTTCTGGGTCAAGTTCCACTTCAAGACCCAGCAGGGCCACCGCTTCCTTACCAACGGCGAAGCGGCCGAGATCATCGGCCACACCCGTGAAGGGTATCAGGAGGCACTTTTCGGCAAGATCGAGGCCGGACAGTTCCCGCGCTGGAAGATGTTCGTTCAGGTCATGCCGGAACTGGATGCCGAAAACACGCCCTTTGATCCGTTTGACCTGACCAAGGTCTGGCCGCACGGGGACTATCCGCTGATCGAGGTGGGCGAATTTGCCCTGAACCGGAATGCCGACAACTATTTCGCGCAGATCGAACAGGCGGCCTTCAGCCCGTCGAACAAGGTGCGCGGCATCGGTTATTCGCCGGACAAGATGCTGCAGGCCCGCGTCTTCAGCTATGCGGACGCCCATCGCTATCGCCTTGGAACGCATTACGAGCATCTGCCGGTAAATGCGCCGAAATGTCCGGTGCATCATTATCACAAGGACGGCCAGATGAACTTCTTTGGCCACCAGGCAGGCAATGCGGACGCTTATTACGAACCCAACAGCTTTGGCGGCGCAGTCGAGGACCCCTCCTTCGCCGAGCCTCCGCTGAAGGTTTCCGGAATGGCGGGGCGCCATCCGCATCAGCAGCAGCTGGACGACTATTCCCAGCCCCGCGCGCTGCATGACACCGTGCTGAACGACGAGGAACGTGGTCGCTTGTACCGCAACCTTGCCGCCGCCATGGAGGGTGCTGACGAGGTGGTGGTTCAGCGGGCCTTGGGCCACTTCGATTGCATCAGTCCCGCCTATGGCAAGGGCATCCGTGCGGCCCGAGCAGCACTGGTGCGAAAGCACAGCCACGCGGCCGAATGAAACCGGACAGCCCTGCCGGACGACAGGACTGTCCTTGGTGTCTGTAAAGGGAAAGGGCCGGACGGCCGGCCCTTTCTTTCAGTTGCCCGAAAGACCCGGCGGCGGCCCGCCAAAGCCCAACCCCATCCCGCCGGAAGAGGGTGCAGGCGTGCTCCCGGTCGCAGGCGCATCTTCGGGCTGTGCCGTCGCCGGCTGTTGCTGACCAAAGGGCGAGCCGCCCAGCCCACCCAGAGTGCCGAAGCCGGTGCCGCCCTGACTGCCCTGCCCCAGCCCACCCATCGGTATCTCGATCCGGACATTCGATGTGTCGGCGACAGGTCCGCGATAATGCATGACCATGCCGGGAAAAGCGACGACGCCGGCGATCATCAGGATCTGCAACCCGACGAAAGGCACGGCACCGCGATAGATATCCAGCGTGCTGACGGCCTCCATTTTCAACCCCGTGATCTTGTCGAGGTAAGATTTCCGAGGCGCGACCGAGCGCAGGTAGAATAGCGCAAAGCCGACCGGGGGCGTCAGGAACGACGTCTGCATCGTCACCGCAAGGATCACCCCGAACCAGACCAGATCGATGTCCAGCGCGTTCGCGGCCGGGATCAGCAGCGGAACGATGACAAAGGCCAGTTCGAAGAAGTCCAGAAAGAACCCCAGCACGAAGATGATGAGGCAAGCCGCGACCAGAAAGCCGATCTCGCCTCCGGGCAGCGCCGTCAGCAGGTCCCGGATCCAGATATGCCCGTTGATCGAATAGTAGGTCAGCGAAAAGACAGTCGCGCCGATCAGGATGAACATCACGAAGGACGACAGCTTGACCGTGGACAAAAGCGCCTGGTTCAGCACATCGAAGCTGAGGCGTCCCTTGACCAGCGACAGGATCAGCGCACCCATCGCACCCATCGCTCCGCCTTCGGTGGGCGTGGCAATCCCGAGAAAGATCGTGCCCAGCACCAGAAATACCAGAGCCAGCGGCGGAATCATCACGATGATGACCTGATGGGTCATCGGCGACAGCAGGTTCACCCGCAGCCACTTGTCCAGCAGCGCCAGAACCAGCAGCACCACAACGGTCAATGCTGCCGACCAGATGGAGGCATTGGCATAGCCCGCACCCTCGATCAGTCGGGCACCTACGTAATAGGAGAGAATCCCCAATCCCAGCATGACCAGCAGCGACCAGCCGCCCGAACCGAGGCTCCGTGCCTCGGCCGGCAGGGCGGGCATGGATTTGGGGCGCAGCAGCGACATGGTCATCACGTAAAGGATATAGATCCCCGTCAGCGTCAGCGCCGGCACCATGGCGCCCTTGTACATGTCGCCCACCGACCGGCCCAGCTGGTCGGCCAGCACGATCAGCACCAGCGACGGCGGGATGATCTGGGCCAGCGTGCCCGACGCCACGATGACGCCGCTGGCCAGCCGCTTGTCATAACCATAGCGCATCATGATCGGCAGCGAGATCAGGCCCATCGAGATCACCGAAGCCGCCACCACCCCGGTGGTTGCCGCCAGCAGTGCGCCGACCAGGATCACGGCATAGGCGAGGCCGCCCCGCACCGGCCCGAACAGCTGGCCGATCGTGTCCAGCAGTTCCTCGGCCATGCGCGACCGTTCCAGCACGATCCCCATGAAGGTAAAGAACGGGATGGCCAGCAGCGTGTCGTTGCGCATGACGCCGAAAACCCGGTCCCCAAGCGCCCCTAGAAGGTTCCATCCCAGGTTCACCTGGTCGCTGAGCGGCGTCAGGAACACGCCGAAAAAGAAGAACAGCAGCCCATTGGCGGCCAGCGCAAAGGCGATGGGATAGCCGAACAAAAGAAAGACGACCATCGAGAAGAACATGATGGGCGCCAGATTGTGGGCGATGAGGTCGATCACGCGCGGTTCTCCGGGTCGGCGGGCCGGGATGCGGCCGATTGTTCCTGCTGCAGGCCTGCCGTCATCAACCCGGCCTCTTTCAATCCCGCCTCGTGGGGCGAAACATGATGGGAAGGATCGGGGATCACGCCGCGCATGACCGCCACTTTCTTGATCAGCTCGGACAGGCCCTGGGCGAACAGCAGCCCGAAGCCCGCCACCAGGATGGCGCGCGCCGGCCACAGCGGCAGGCCGCCCGCGTTCATCGACACCTCGCCCGTGCGAAGGCTGCCCATCAGCGCTGGCCAGGTCAGCCACAGCATGATGCCGATGA
>NZ_JBKGUN010000061.1:0-4491 GCF_046462195.1 Paracoccus sp. (in: a-proteobacteria)
ACCTTCTGGAATAGCCCGTGCGGCCGGGCGACCTTGCGTATATAGTGGGTCGGCTGTTGGCCTTAGACCAAGGGTGGTCAGCGGACCTTCCGGGGCTTGCGCAGGGGCATCCCCGCCACGCATCATCATCCCGGAGAGTTTGGGAGGACGAACCATGACGAAAGCCTTTGCCGTTGCCCTGTGGCTGGGCTTCAGCGCCCTTGCCACGCCCCAGATGTCCTTTGCGGCCGAGGCTGGCGATGCCGTGTTCACGGAACGCGGTCCGTGGGATCTGGGCCAGCAGACGCTGGAATGGCACATGACCGTCGAAGGGCCCGCAGCCGAGGGTTTTCAGCCCACCGCCGATGGCAAGGTCATCCTGACCGAAGCCATCGATCCCTCGGACCAGCAGCCTGTGCTGGAGCTGACGCAGCATACCGAGGCGCGCGACCGCAAGATCGGGCCTTTCCCGATCTCGGCGGGTGATCCCGTGCTGATCTTCTTTCTGGAACAAACCGCGCGCGATGTGTCCGCACTGACAGGTGGCAGTCCGCACTATATCCGCAACCGCCTGAAGGATTCGCTTTTCCGCGGGGGCGAACTGACCGAAACGGACGGCACCACCACGGCCAGCTTCCAGCCTTTTGCCGAAGACCCGAATGCGGAACGGATGCGCGGGTTCGAAACGCTGACGCTGACCTTTGTCATGGAAGACCCTGCGGAACCCATCCGTGAACTGCGGGCCCAGACCGAAACCATGCCCGGTTACAACAGCCAGCTGGTGCTGCAGTGATGGCAGGATCCGGCGCCCGCTTCTGGTTGCCCGCCGTGCTGCTGGGCTGGGGGGCCCCAGTGGCGGCGCAGGCGGTGAACGATTATCCGACCAATGCGCGGGTGGAATATGTCTTCACCTGCATGGCCACGAACGGCCAGAACCGGGAGATGATGGACCGCTGTTCCTGCGCCATCGACCGCATTGCCGAGGTGCTGCCCTATCGCGATTATGTCGGCGCGGAAACCGTGCTGCGCATGCGCCAGACGACGGGTGAGCGTGCGGGCATGTTCCGGGGCATGGCGCAGCTGACCGAAACCGTGGCCACCCTTCGGCGCGCCGAAGCGGAGGCCGAGATCCTCTGCTTCTAGCGGCTAGAGCGCCAGCCCGATCCCGGTGCCGGCGGCAAGGGCCAGCACCGTGACCAGCCACAGCGGCACGGCCGGGCGCGGCTGGATCACGGTCAGGCGCGTTTCCTCGGGATGGGCGCGTTCATACAAGGCGCGCTCGACGATGCGGGGCAGCAGCGGGCCATAACGTGCGACGGTCTGCGCCACCTGGGCCAGGTCGTGCGCAGCGGCGCGGGGACCGATGCTGCCCTTGATGTAATCCGACACGACCGGCTTGGCCGCATCCCAGATGTTCAGTTGCGGGTCGATGGAACGCGCGACGCCTTCGACCACCACCATGGTACGCTGCAGCAGGATCAATTCGGTCCGCGTGGGCATCCCGAACCGTTCCGTGACCTCGAACAGGTAGGACAGCAGGTTCGCCATCGAGATGCGCGTCGCATCTGCGCCAAAGATCGGCTCTCCGACCGCGCGCAGGGCGCGGGCAAAGGCAGCCTCGTCACGGTCACGGGGAACATACCCCGCCTCGAAATGAACACGCGCCACGCGGCGGTAATCGCGCTGGATGAAACCGTAAAGGATCTCGGCATAAACGCGGCGGGTGTATTCGTCGATCTCTCCCATGATGCCGAAATCATAGGCGATGATGTTGCCATTCGCGGCGACCTTAAGGTTCCCGTGATGCATGTCGGCGTGGAAGAACCCGTCACGCAGCGCATGGGACAGGAACAGCTGGATGACCCGGCGGGCCAAGGCGGTCGTATCATGGCCCGCGGCGATCAACGCCTCGCGGTCGCCCATGGGCAGGCCTTCTGCCCAGTCTGCCGTGAGCACCCGGCGCGAGCACAAGGCGAAGTGCGGCATCGGGATCTGGAAGCCCGGATCGCCTGCGATGTTTTCGGCGAATTCCGAGGCCGCGGCGGCTTCCAAACGCAGATCCTGTTCACCCATGACGGTCTGCTCGAAATGGCGCACCACGTCACGGGGCCGCAGGCGGCGCGTTCCGGGCGAAACCATCTCGATCAGGCGGGCCCCGAAATGGAAGGCGTCGATGTCGCGCCTGAAGGCGGCGCCGATGCCGGGGCGAACAACCTTGACCGCAACTTCGCGTCCGGTTTCCCGCACGCGGGCCCGATGGACCTGCGCGATCGAAGCAGCCGCGACGGGTTCGGAAAACTCTGAAAACAGTTGATCCACGGGTGCGCGCAGCTCGACCTCGATCGCCTTCTTGGCGATCTCGGTGGGGAAGGGCGGCAAGCGGTCCTGAAGCATCCGCAACTGGCCGGCCAGTTCGGGGCCCACCACATCCGCGCGCGTGGAAAGGATCTGGCCGAACTTGATATAAGCAGGCCCCAGCGCAGTAATCGCCCGCGTGATCGGCGGCAGGTTCGGATCGCCGTTATAGCCCATCCAGCGAAAGGGCCACCCCATGATCCGCGCAGCCAGCCGCAACCGGATGGGCGCGTTCACGGCATCCAGCACAGCGGCCATGGCGCCCGTCCGCTCGAAGGTCGCACCCGTCCGGATCAGGCGCAGGATGTTGTGGGGGCCACGCATGTTCTAGAGCTTCCAGCCGGAATGAAGGGCCGCGATGCCCATGGACAGGTTGCGCCACTGCACACGGTCAAAGCCCGCCTCGCGGATCATCTGGGCAAACATGTCCTGATCGGGAAACTTGCGGATCGATTCCACCAGGTACTGATAGCTGTCGCGATCGCCCGTCACCGCCTGTCCCATCGCCGGGATCACGTTGAAGCTGTAGCGGTCATAGGCCCATTGCATGGCAGGCACCGGGATCTGGCTGAACTCCAGCACCATCAGGCGGCCGCCGGGACGCAGGACGCGGTAAGCCTCGGCCAGCGCGTCCGGAATGCGGGTAACGTTGCGGATGCCGAAGCTGATCGTGTAGCGGTCAAAGCTGTTGTCCGGAAACGGCAGCGCCATCGCGTCGCCTGTCACCCAGGACAGCCGGTCGGCCTTGTCCACGGCATCGGCGCGCTTGCGTCCTTCGATCAGCATCGACTCGGTCATGTCGCAGACGGTGACGCGGGCGCCGGGCGCACGATCCAGGAAACGGAAGGCCACGTCGCCCGTGCCTCCCGCAACATCCAGCAGGTGCTGCCCGTTGCGTGGTGCCAGCCAGTCCATCAGCGCGGTTTTCCACAGCCTGTGGACGCCGGCGCTCATCAGGTCGTTCATCAGGTCATAGCGCGAGGCGACGCTGGAAAAGACCTGATGCACCATCCCGGCCTTCTGATCCTCATCCACGGTCTGAAAGCCGAAATGTGTCTGTCTGCTGTCCGTCATGCGCTTGCCGTTTGCCTGTTCACTCGCCAGATATGTCCGGCCTGCCGCTGGCACAATGACCGCGATGCGCCACGGGCGCAATGCGACGAAAGGGAATGCACTTGCCCGAACTGCCCGAAGTCGAAACCGTCCGCCGCGGCCTGCTGCCGCATCTGGAAGGCGCCCGCATCGCCCGGGCCGAAGTCCGCCGGCCGGACCTGCGCTGGCCGATGCCGGTCGACCTGGTGCAGGTGCTGACAGGCGCGACGGTGACACGGTTGAGGCGGCGGTCGAAATACCTGCTGGCCGACCTGGACCGCGGCGGCACGGTGCTGTGGCACCTTGGCATGTCCGGCCGGATGCTGGTCGAGGGGGCAGGCCTGGGGCAGTTTCACCGCGACCCGGGCATCATCGCGCGTCACGACCATGTCGTGCTGACAACCGATGCCGGCGCCACGATCACCTTCAACGACGCACGCCGGTTCGGCATGGTGGACCTGATCCGCGAGGGTACCAGCCACCCGCTTCTGGATCACCTGGGGCCCGAACCCTTCGATCCGGTCTTCAGTCCTGCCTATCTGGCGCAGGCCTTTGCCGGGCGACGCGTGCCGGTCAAGCAGGCCCTGCTGGACCAACGCATCGTGGCCGGTCTGGGCAACATCTATGTCAGCGAGGCCTTGTGGCGGGCCGGGATCGACCCCCGAAGGGCGGCCGGACGCATCGGGGTTGCGCGACTGGCCACCCTGGTGGAGCATGTCCGCGACGTGTTGACCGAGGCGATCGCGGCGGGCGGCTCCTCGTTGCGTGACCATCGGCAGGCCAGCGGAGAACTGGGCTATTTCCAGCACAGCTTTCGCGCCTATGACCGCGAGGGACAGCGCTGCCTGCGCGACGGCTGCGGCGGAACCTTGCGTCGCATCGTGCAGTCGGGGCGATCCAGCTTCTATTGCCCGGGCTGCCAGCGATAAGGCCCAACGCCTGTCCCTGTGCTGAACCCTTGGATTTTCGGACGCCTTGCTGCTAGGACTCCGCGACAAAGCAACCTGGCAACGAGGTCCAAGCCTATGGCTTACGAAACCATCATCGTGGAGATCGAGGACGAGG